>JAESRM010000068.1 GCA_016764635.1 Planctomycetota bacterium | reverse complement strand
GGGGGGAGATTTGCCGGCTTTTAGCTTGGATTTATCCGGAGTTAAAACCCGGCAAAAATCCCCCCGCCCACCGTTCGTTAGCCACCAATACTCAGCAAAAACTCCGCGTTGCCACTAGTCTTCCGCATCTTAGCGATGAGCATTTCCATGGCCTCGACCGGGTCGAGTTCGTTGAGCACTTTACGCAGCATCCAGACGCGTTCGATCTCCTCGGGCGTGAAGAGCAACTCTTCCTTGCGCGTGCCGGAGCGGTTGATGTCAATGGCCGGATAGATACGACGATCCGAAATCCTGCGGTCGAGCACGATCTCCATGTTGCCGGTACCCTTGAACTCTTCGAAGATCACGTTGTCCATGGCGGACCCGGTCTCGATCAATGCGGTGCCGAGAATCGTCAGCGAGCCGCCGTCCTCAATGTTGCGGGCGGCGCCGAAGAACTGCTTGGGAAACTGCAGGGCGGTCGCTTCCAGACCACCGGAGAGTAGCTTGCCGTTGCTGGGTGCTTCCGTGTTGCAAGCGCGTGCAAGGCGCGTGATCGAGTCGAGCAGGATGACCACGTGCTTGCCGGATTCGACCATCGAGCGGGCCTTGACCATGACCATTTCGGCCACCTGGATGTGGCGCTTGGCGGGTTCGTCGAAGGTGCTCGAAACGACCTCCACGTTGTCGCCTGAGATCGAGCGTGAGAAGTCCGTGACCTCCTCCGGGCGTTCGTCGACCAGCAGGATGATCAGGTGGCAATCCGGCGCGTTGTGCAGGATCGAGTTGGCCAGCATGTGTAGCAATACCGTTTTACCCGTGCGCGGGGGCGCTACGATCAAACCGCGTTGGCCGCGTCCAATCGGGGTAATGAGGTCCAAGATGCGCATTTCCATGCTGTCCTGGAGGGGGTCCTCCAGGATGATGCGCTGCTCGGGGTAGAGCGGTACGAGCTCCTTGAAAGGCGCGCGACCCACGATGTCCTTGGGCTTGCAGTCGTCGATCTTGAGCACTTCGATCAGGCACAGGTACTCGTCGCCTTCGCCCACCGGGCGCAAGCGCCCGCGCACGGTCATGCCGCGTTGCAGGCCGTGTTCTTCGACCACGGAAAGAGGAACGAAAACGTCCTCGGCGGCCGGGATGTAATCCGAGTGCGGGGTGCGCAGGAAGTGATGCTTGTCGTCCCACAGGTCGACGACGCCTTCAACCTCTACAGGGATGTGGGCGCGCAGGCGCGCTTCGGTGATCTCCCAGATCGCGTCGCGGCGGTTGCGCGCTTCGAAATCCTTGAGCTTCTCTTTGTCGGCGATCTCATGCAGCTCGTTGAGGTTCGCCTTGAGCAGCTCGTCGTGGAGCTTGGCCTTGGGTTTGGTCTTGCGCTTGGACTCGGGCAGGCTTTCGATAAGCTCTTCCAGGCCTTCTTCGTCCAGGTCCCTGGGCAGGGATTCCAAACGGATCTGCAGGCCCTCGGGGGCTTTGGCTTTGGGGGTCGAACGTTTTTGGAAACCGGCCTTGGGCTTGAATCGCTTTTGCTTGTACGCGGACATGTCGTCAGAAACAGGGGGGATGGGGGAGAGGGCCAGCGGACTGGTTTCGACTCTCCGTGGTGTGCTGTGTGTTTTGGTGGGCGAGCCGTGCGGGGCTCAGAAGCCCAGGCGGGCCAGTAGTGTTTGCACGTTTTTCGCTAGCTGTTCGAGGGAGACCCCCGCTTGCACGACTACGTGGCTTGCGTTTTTCTTTTTGGAGAGGGGCATTTGGGCGGCTTCCCTGCGCGCCACTTCCCCGGGGGCCCAACCCCGTTGGGCCCTGGCCCGGCGGTCTCGTTCCTCATCGGGAACCTCCACGAACACCAGGTGGTCGATCTGACCCCGGATCTCGGCCAGGCCATCACTCTCCATAAGAAGGGGGATGTCGAGCACGATTCTGGGGGTGCCCGAAGCGCGGGCTTCGGTCAGGTCGGCCCAGATCCTGGCACGAACACGCGGATGGATCCAGTCTTCGAGTTTTTTGCGTAGGGCAGGATCCCGAAAAATATGGTCCGCGAGGAACTTTCGGTCGGCCTGGCCTTGTCCGTCGAGGGCCTGTGCCCCGAAGTTTCCGGTCAGCCAGCTTAGGGTCTCCGGCAGGGCCAGGACCGCGTGGGCGGCCTCGTCCGCGGACAAAACCACACCTTCGGGGCCAGCCAGGAGCGCAGCCACGGTGGATTTTCCACTGGCCACGCCGCCTAAAACGGCCAGGAGGGCGCTGGGATGGGGGGTGGGCGCATTGGATGCGCGGTCGGAGGGGCTGCTAGGAATCATTGGGCCTGTGAATGGTAACCCCTGGGCTCGGGCGGGTAGAAGGGGGGAGTCCGAAGAGCGTTCCCATGCCAAAGCCACTCAATCCCTTGGATATTTCTCCCAGGGAAATTGGCGCTTGGAAGGGGCCTGGGGCCTTGCCCCCAGGGTAAGCGCCCGCTTCAGCAGTTCAAGGGCCTCAAATTCCTTGCCGATAGCCTCCCCTTTGGTTATCAAAGGACCCCCTAATCCCCAGGTACCATCCTTTTGGGCATCACCCAACCGGTACCCGGGACAAATCCCCCCACGGAAACCAAGTCCTAGTGACCCAAAGCCGCATGAAGAAGCGTTCCAACCGCGGAGCAGCTCGAGTGAATGCCATCTGGCTGATCGTGCTCCTCGTCCTTATCTTTGTCGCCATGTTCTTCGCCTACACCGCGAATGATGGGCAGGTGCGCGCCGAAGAGCGCGGCGCCCTTGAAAGAGCTACCACTGAAAAAGTGACAGCTGAGATCGAAGTGCTGCAAGTAGCTGCGCGTGCCAAGGCCGAAATCATCGGCTTCTACGACCGCACCGACCTGAGCGCCACCACCGACGTGCAAGCCCTCAAAGACGGTCGCGAAGAATTCAAGGACGCCATCGGCAAAGACGCCGACGAAACCAAGAACACCTTTGAAGACCTGTGGCCCCTGGCCATCAGTCAGGTCTCCGCACGGGAAGCCACGATCGCTACCCTGCGCGCAGAGTCGAAGGATCGCAGCACGCAACTGGCTGCCGCCCGCCAAAGCGCCTCCGAAGCCTCTTCTGAGAAGGATGCCCTGCTGGCAACCGCTCGTCAGGAGTACGCTGACCTGGAAGCCAACAACCGCGAAGTGACGAACAACCTCGAGAAGCAGGTGGCTCGTTTGACCCAGGAGCGTAACGCCCAGGATCAAGCAGCCATCGACGCTCGCAACGCCAACGCCGACCTGCGCGTCGCCATGGCACTCAAAGCGAGCGAGGTCACTGCCCGCATGAGGGAGATCACCAAGGTCACCGCCTTCGTGCGCGAGCCGGGCGCCACCGACGGCTTGATCACCGGTGTTTCCACCAAATTGAACTTGGCATGGATCGACCGCGGCACCGTGGACCGCGTTGTGCGCGGCATGGTCTTCACTGTTGTCGACGCCAACGCAGCCAACCCCCGCCTCAAGGGCGAGGTTGAAGTGCTCGAAGTCTTCGAGAACACCTCCAAGGTTGCCATTCGCATCACCAACGACCAATACGACGTCATCGGAATCGGCGACAAGATCTCCAACCCGCTGTACGACCCCGAAGGTCGCCGCAACGCGGTTCTGGCCGGTCGCTTCGACGGCAAGTACTCCCGTCAGGAAGTCGTTCTCTTGCTCAAAGATGTCGGCATCGACGTTCAGAAGACCGTGGATCGCTCCACCATGTTCTTGATCATGGGCAACCCGCTCTACACCGATCCCGAGACCGGCGAAACCTTGGAAGAAGCCCGCGCGGTCTCCTCCTTGCCCGCCTACTCCAAGGCCAAGGCCATCGGCGTTCAGCTGATCAGCCTCGCTGAGATCCGCCACTTCTTCCGCCGCTAGGCAGCCAGAAGTCGCAGGTGCCGCAAGGCACCACATCGAACGCCCAGTTCCGGTAACCCCGGGACTGGGCGTTCGACAATTGAAGTGGACGAAACTAAACCTGGTTCGGTATTGTCGACTTCAATTGTCGAGCAGAGGGACCGCACGAGCGTTATGCTGGCGCGCCCAACGATTGAATCGCCATGTCCACCCAACAGATACCCGACGGATCCGAAGAAGAAGTGGAACAGTCCCGTATGGGCCTGGGCGAGCACCTCTCTGAGCTCCGCGGTCGTTTGATCCGCAGCGTCGGTGTCATGGTCGTGGCCTTCCTGGTCCTGTGGGCCTACCGGCACCCCATGTTCCAAATGGTGCAGGGTCCCCAGTTGCACGCTTCGTCCATGTTGCGGGTCGAGCTGACCCAGCGACTGCAGGACGAATACAGCCTGCGCATCAAAGAGGGGGCGGACACCAAGGTCGGCTCGGACTTCGAAAAGGAAGTGCGCGCGGAYTTYGAGGATGGYTGGCCCGAGGTGTGGGAATTGCGGCCCACGGCCGGRCCCACCGGTGCTTTGCTCTTCTTGCAGGCGGACGGCGGATTCTTCCTGCGCATGCGCGTTTGCTTTTGGTTGGCCCTGTTCGTGTCCGGCCCATTCATCCTGTGGGAAGTTTGGGGTTTCATCGCTTCGGGCCTGTACCGCAACGAAAAGCGCATGGCCTACGCCTACTTCCCAATCAGCCTAGGGTTGTTCTTTGGCGGCGTGCTCTTCGGGTACTTCATTCTGATTCCCTACGCCTTGTACTTCCTCAACCTGGATGGCCTGGGTTTGGATGGTTTCGAATTCCGCATGGGCGCGGATTACTACCTGGGTTTCTTGAAGGGCCTATCCCTGGCACTCGGATTCGTCTTCCAGCTGCCCGTGATCATGGTGGCTGTGGCCCGCATGGGTTTGGTGGAGCCTCAAACCTTTTCCAAGTACCGCAAGCACACCCTGGTGGCCGCACTTGTGGTGGGGGCCTTGTTGACCCCGCCCGATCCGATCACCCAACTTCTGATGGCCGGTCCCGTGATCTTGCTCTACGAGCTGGGCCTGCGCGTTTCCTACCTGGTTTGGAAAGCTCCTTTGGTGGACCTGGATGAAGAGGAAGAATTGGCAAATGACTGAGCCGCAACAGGGCACGCAGGCGATCATCCTGGGCATTGGCGATGAGCTATTGCGCGGGGACTTTCCGGATTTGAACTCGAGTCTGCTGGCGCGCACGCTTTTGCAGCATGGCTGGACCGTGTTGGAAATCCGCGTGGTGCCCGATGACCTGGACGTGTTGGCTGAGGCCATGCGCTGGGCGGGGGAGCGTGCGGACCTGGTGATCAGCACCGGCGGGTTGGGCCCCACCGATGACGATTTGACGCGCCACGCCGCGGCGCAGGCGGCGGGTGCCGAGCTGCACTTTGAAGAGTCCGCTTGGCAAATGGTGCTCGATTGGTACGGCCAGTCGGACCGTGAGCCGCCCGAATCGAACAAGCGCCAAGCCCTGGTGCCGGCCGGCGCCACAGCCCTGTACAACCCTTCGGGCACCGCACCCGGACTGCGCTTGCCCCTGGGTCGAGGCACGCTTTTCTGCCTGCCCGGACCGCCGCGCGAAGTGGGCCCCATGGTCGAGCTGGAGCTGCAGCCTTGGCTGTTGGCCCATGCCCCCGAAGGCCTGCACCTATACACATCGCGCGTCTACCTGGCTTCCCTTTCGGAGAGCCAATTTGCGGACGAGGCCGGATCCTTGCTCGAACGCCACGCCCATGCACTGGTGGGCGTGACCGCCCAGGCCGGGCGCTTGGCGGTCACGATCACGGCTCGGGCGGACACGGTCGAGCAGGCGCGCCGGGTCGCCGAAGGCCTCCAGGCCCAGTTCCTGGAGCGTTTCGAGGAGTTTGTGTACTCGACCGAAGAGCCGACCCTGGAWCTCGTGCTCGGAGCCGAGCTGGTGSAGCGCGGCATGGGCGTSACCGTGGCRGAATCYTGCACCCTGGGCCTGGTGGCCGCCGCCCTGGGCTCCGTGCCCGGGATCAGCGCGGTCTTGAACGAGACGTTCTGCACCTATTCGTACGAGGCCAAGTCCAAGCGCCTGGGCGTGGACGTCAGCGTGCTCGAGGCCCATGGCGCGGTATCAGAGCCTGTCGTTCAGCAAATGGCCCTAGGGGCGGCCAGGGAGGCCGGAGCACGCCTAGCAGTGGCGATCTCGGGTCTTGCAGGCCCCGCTGGGGGCAGCGCCGAGAAGCCGGTGGGCTTGGTCTGCTTCGCCTGTGTGCTGGACGGCCAGGTGGTCTCGACGGAGTCCAAGCGTTTTGCTCCCGCCGGCCGCGCCGCGATCCGAGCGTGGGCAGCCAACCGGGCCCTGCACCTCCTGCTCTTGGCCGTGCGAGCGAGCTAGAAGCCCGGCCGAGAACCCCTGATCCGCGATGAACCGGTCCTCGAACGCATCTCTGCGTCGCTCTGGCCCGAGTAGCGTTCAACTACGCGGGGGTCGGCGCTTCTTGATCTGCGTCCGATGCCCGATCCCTCGCGAACCAGGGGTTCTCGGCCGGGCCTCTAGCCTATGGTTTCGCGGTGCTAAGCAGCCATTCCGAGCCTCAGCAGGGTCTTTCGTGTTCCTGCAAGGGTGCGGTTTGGTAGGGGTATCGCCAAAAGTCTTCGGGACATGATCTCGAGTCGTAGGGATTCGAGCCTGCCTTCACAGCTGAGCGTCATTTTGGATAGGCACCACGGAGCCCGGTCGGATTGGGCTACCACGCATTGCTCCCTTCGGTTGGTGCGCAAGTACCAGATCGGCATGATGCATCGACGGTCCAGGCAAATGGGACGGTCCGTTGTTTGGCTCTATTCCACCAACAGCCTCGGTGGTTTGCGGCACGCCCCCCCCGCGCGAGGATGAATGGTGCCGCGGATTATCCATCCACGTGCAATTCCGGCGGAGCCGGGATTGCGTACGTGGAGGGGGAATTCGTGGCTCCGTACATCCGGAT
>JAESRM010000168.1 GCA_016764635.1 Planctomycetota bacterium | reverse complement strand
CTCGGCGAGTTCTTTTTCCAAGGCTTCGAAGTCCATGCTGAAGGCCTTGCCCTCTTGGATACCGTCCATGAACCAGTCCACGGTCTGGGCGGCATGGGCCACCTGCGCGATCGTGCTGAACGCAGTTTCCTGGGGCTGGAAAGTTCCATCCTCCTCCTGCAGGCACGAAATCGTGCGCTCAAAAAACTCTTGGGAAGATCTCAGTTTGTCCGCAAAGTCGAGGTAGCTCATGCCCCCATAATACGACTTGTTGCGGTTCGAGGGCGCTTTGCAGGGCGACGGTATTCTTGGAAACTTGACCTACGATCAGCACCTTCACTTTTACGCCGAGTATTGAGGCGGCGTAACACCGCAGCCACCGAAGCGGTGGATGGCGCCTTCGCGCCGTCTATCTGAACGTCTCGCTTCTGTGGATCCGCTAGCGCTGCATCCCCGGGATGTTACAGAGTGCAGCGATTCCACGGGGTGGCCAGGCTGTCCGCGTACTCGTTCCATAGGTTGCCGGAGTGGGCTGCGATCCATTGGAGGGCGCAGTCTGGGTGGGCGCGGTATAGGGTGAGCAGCTCTTGAACCAGTTCAAGGTTCTTAATCTCCCCGCCCTTCTTCGTCCATCCTTTCTTCTCCCAGTTGGGCGCCCATTTGGTGATGGTGTCGACACAGAGGCGGCTGTCGGTGAAGACGGTGACCGCGGCGTCTTCGGGCAGCACGCGGAAGGCCTCCRCCAGTGCACGCAGCTCCATGCGATTGTTGGTCGTGTGGTCGGATTTCCCATGGCGCTCCTCGACGATTTCGCCGTCCTGGACCCACACCATGCCCCAGCCACCGGGACCAGGATTCGGGATCGAGCTGCCATCGGTGAAGACGCCGGACTCGGGACCACCGGTGTACTTTTCGAGGACCTCGGCACATGTTAGGTTTTCCTCGCGCTTGGCTCCGCCGCCACTGGGCTTGCGCTTCTTGGGTGCGCTCTTTTTCTTCTTGTCGGGCGAGTGAGCCCGGCAATACTTGGGCTCCCAGCCAGAGTATTTGTCGAGGGCGGCCTGGGGGACGTCAAAGCCCTCTCCACAAACGGTGCATTCAAACTTAGGCATGCGCAGAGCCTAACGCGGAATCAGCAAGTGGCCCAGACGAGAATGGTAAAGATCATCGACCAGGGGGGCAGCATCCGAAACCCAATCGCCGTTCATGCGGCACAGGAGTGCTGCATGAACGGCACCCATTGAGTCGATCCAGGAGACCTACATCTCAGATCAACTCCCCGGTGGGNACGAGTTCGACTTCTAAAGGGCGCTTGGGATTCGAGGTGATGCCGTAGATGAGTTTGATGGGATCTGTGCCGAAGCAAGCCTTGAGTTGGTCCAGCTCGCCTTGCAGGGCGGCGGTTTGTTGGTTGGTGAAGCGTGTACCGTCGGGGACCACGATGGCTGCGACGGTTTGCTCGCCGGAGGTACGGCCTACCGCTCGCACGTATTGGCCTTGGAAGCGGCCAGCTTCGACGATTTCATCATTGATGATTTCGGCGGCGGCGCGGCGTAGGTGAGAGAGGATGAAGTCGAGGCGGGCTTCGTCGAACAGGCGCTCCAGGTCGGGTTCGATTTTGTCGACAAAGACTCGCTCGCCCCGGCCGGCGTGGATTAGCGACACGTTGGGTAGCAGGTGGCGGAAGTGGAAGGCCACAAAACGGTCGGCGATGTGGTAGCGGCCGCGGCGGGAGCGCAGGGGGTTGGGGTCGGTGATCGGTACGATGCGTTCGATCAGGCGCAGTTCGCGCAAAACGTGTAAGTACTTGCCTGCGGTGGGGGAATCGATTCCTACGGCCAGGGCAATGTCCCCGATCTTGGTGGCGCCACGGGCTACGGCGGTCAGGATTGAGTTGTATGTGGCGGGACTGGAAAGTTCAGAGCGCAGCAGGAATTGCACCTCGTCAAACAGGTAGCCCTCCGGGCGCAGGACCTCGCGCAGCAGGTTCTCCTGGATGCTGCGGTCCGTGCGGAAGCGTCGCAGGTAGGCGGGCATTCCGCCCAGGATTCCATAGGCGGTCACGCTGTCCCTTACGGACCAGCCCGGGAAGAACTTGATCGATTCCTCGGGCTCCAGGGGAACGAGTCGTCGCTGCCCGGTACGCCTTCCGAAGAGTGGCGATTTCTCAGCGAGCACCTCGTTCTCCATGAAGGAAACCTGGCTGCCGCAAAGGACGATCATGAGCGAGCTCTTYTTGCCGCGKGTATCCCAGAAGCGCTGGATTTGCGAGGTCAGGCCCTTGCTGGATTCGCACAGGTARGGGAATTCRTCGAGYACSAGGATSAGSCGCTGRTCRCCRGCRCGYTCGGCGGCGAARCCCAGGGCSGTCGACCAGTCGGGRAATTCCATGCCTTCCAGTAGCGGATCGTTGAGCGCGTCTTTCAGKGCATCGCGGAAGGCGCGCAGGTTGTCYTTCTCGCGGACCTGGGCGGCCAGGAAGTACACGGCSCGGCGWTTTTCGCACAGGCGTTGCARCAGYTCGGTCTTGCCCACKCGTCGGCGCCCGTAGAGCACAAARAGTTCGGGMTCACCCGAATCCGCCAATTCCTGGAGCACGCTGAGTTCACTGTCCCGGCCTACAAAAGCATCCATGTCTATCCCTCTACTCTGGTTTGCGGCCCCAGGTCCGGGGTGGGGGCGAAGTGGAATCTCGCACGCAACACGCCGGGCCGGTCGCGGGCCTGGAGCTCCGAGTTTGCAGGCTGGGAGGGGGTGGAGGGAAACAAGTCCCACCGGGGCTTTGCGCCAGTGTCCCCGCATTAGGAAACCGGGCCAGTAATATACTGCGGAGTAAAATACCGAGGTGGTGTCCCGYTGGGTCCTCGAAGGGGCCTYTARGCCCCTTCTTCCGGCTCCAGGAAGCGTAATCGCCCCGCRGTGCGCTCCACGAGCTCCTCTTTGAACTCGGATACCTGGTTGCGCGGCACCTGCACGCTGCCCGAAACCTCCACCCCGTACTCGGGGCTCTCCAAGGACAGTTTGTGGCTGTGCAGGACGCCTTCCACGGGCCCGGAGCAGTCGTAGGGGTACGCGAAGTGCACGGCCTCGGTGATGATGTTGGTGGAGATGGCGGCCCTGTCCAAAGCCTGGCCCGCCGCCCCGCCATAGGCCCGCATGAGGCCGCCGACCCCAAGCTTTGTCCCCCCAAAATAGCGCGTGACCACCACCACCAATTGGGTCAACTCGTGCCCTTCCAATTGGGCCAGGATCGGCCGGCCCGCGGATCCGCTGGGCTCCCCATCATCGTTCGAGCGGTTGAATTCGCCCTCCATGCCGGTCCGCCATGCGTAGCAATGGTGGCAGGCGTCGGGAAATTCCTCACGGATGCGTTTCACAAAAGCCTCGGCTTCGGCACCGCTTTGAACGGGGGCTACATCGGCGATGAATCGTGAACCCTTGATTTTGTCCGGCTCATAGCGGAATTCCAAATCGGGGGTTCGGTAGGATTCCGGGGCGCTCATGGGGCCAGTCTAAGGCAACGGTCCCGGGTCAGATAGATCCCTGGCGGATACATCTGGAGCACGCAGGAACCATGCAACCCTGACAATTCATTCGGGTTGCCGGGATTCCGTATGGAAGGCTCAAAAATCCCGTCGCCAGGAGGGACAATGGGGCGCGACTTCTGTCAAGCCGAATCCGCTTCAGGGGCCTCAAGTCATGATGCTGCCCAATCTCCAAAAAATGGTTCTGATGATGACCTTGATTTTGGCCGGGTGTCGGGGCGAATTCGCTCCCACAGGGGCGGGCGGTGACACCGGACAAGCCCCGGTCATGGTATTCGCATCCGGTCCGGAGTCTGGGGTCACTCAAGCGGGCCTGCAAATCTGCCGCGACAGAAAAGGGTGGGCCCAACTTTGGAGCCGTCACTTGGGTCCAGATGCGGAGAACACTCCCTTGCCGGTGGTTTGCTTCGCTACAGAAAACGTTGTCGGGGTATTCTTGGGCAAACGTCCCACCGGGGGGTACTCGCTTTCCGTGGGGAGCTTGGAGAAGGGGAGGGACGGTTGGCTTCTCCGAACCCGTGAAGTCGCACCTGGGGAGGATGCGCCGATAGAGCTGGCAGAGTCACATCCGTTTGCGTTCGTGATAGTGCCGCGCCATGTGGGCGAGATAGATTGGGCGCCTAGGCCTTGACCGAACGGGCCATTGTTGACGAGCTCGTCGACGATACGTTGGATCTCGTCAAGGAAGAATCTTGAGAAGGGGAGAGGGTCATAGGAATAGAAGTGAAAGAACGATGGTGGAGCCGTTACTGGTCATAGCGAGCCAGCAGGATGGTTTTATATTCAGTCCGGCGACCTGAATGTAGATGATGGATTCGGCTGCAATAATGAGCATCTCGGTGGGCCAAAAACCGAGATAAAGCCAAGGCCCGTGAACCAGCGAACTGGCTATCGGGTGCGTCAATAGATTGGCGCAAAGGACAATGAGCATCAGGTCCTTTGGCCGGTTTCCCCGAGTCATCGCCGCGACCACAGCAAGCTCCACCGCGATCGTGGCGAGCAGTGCGCTGGCGTTGGAATCGATCAAAGGGCTTCTCGCTTGAAACGTCGACGACGCAGGAGGAATAGGGCCACCAGGCCGAAGGCGACAAGTCCTAGTTCCATGGCCCACAAGCGCAGCCAGCCCACATTTTGTCCTTCAGCATCAAAGCGCTCCGAGCCAACGGTTTCGAATTCGATGCCGTCCTCGCCGATGGCGACGATTCGCAAAGTTGTCAAAACCTGATCGATAGGGGAAAAGATCGAAGCCGTAGACGCTGCGGTCACAGGGGGCATGGTCGCGGGGAATTCGGAAAACTCGGACCGCTCGGTGTGACCGAATGAGTTTGCTTCGGGGAGCGTGGCGCCGGTAGGCACCGCGTAGACTCGGGTGCCGTACTTCGACGAGAACAGGAACGGGACGTTGGGCTCGACCACGGTCATATGTGCAGGACCAAAGTGCGTGGCGGCCACAACTTGCCAGCCGTCAAAATCCAGCGGGTTCTCGATCGCGACCAGCAGATCGATCTTCTTGAAGCCGGCGGGCGTCATGTCCGGCTGCGGAGCCAGCCAGCTGAGCATGACCAGCAGCGCGATGGGGATTGTCATGGGAGGTGCCCTTGGTAGGTGGTTTCAGCATGGATCATGCCGGGCCCTGTATCCACCAATCAAGGCTCTCCAGCCAATTGGGGCAGGGCAAACAGGGTTGAGGTGCAAAGCCGGAACTTGTCGAGGACCCGGAAAAGGGTTGTTCTCCCGGGGCGACTTTCCCACCCTGGAACGGTGGCCCGCAGGTGTAGCTTGGCCCTTTTCCGAAAATCGGTGCCTCGCGCCCCAACCCATAGCCCTGGAGCGCCAACGTGCCTGAAGGAATCAACGATAGTTTTCTCGCCGAAGACCTGGATCTGACCGTTTTTAAAGAGCGTTGGAATAGGGAAGGACGTGAAGCCTGCGACAACCAGAACGCGATCGTGGAGGCCCAGGGGCTCAAGTCTGGCGATCGCATCGCGGACGTGGGGGCGGGCACGGGTTTGTTTCTGACTGCCTTTTCCGAAGCCGTCGGAGCGCAAGGTTTGCTTTACGCAGCGGATATTTCACCGCGCTTTGTGGAGTATCTGGAGCAGCGCAAACAGGCGGAAGGCCTGGCCAACGTGCGTCCCCATGTCAGCGGGGAGGCGACGCTAGGCTTGCCCGCCGATTCGGTGGACGTGATCTTCGTGTGCGACGCCTATCATCACTTCGAACAGCACCAAACCATGTTGGCTTCCTTCCATTCGGCCTTGAGCCAGGGAGGCTTTTTGAACCTGTTGGATTTCGAGCGCATTCCGGGCGTGTCGAGCGATTGGGTCATGGGGCACGTGCGCGCGGGCAAGGACCAGGTTCGCGCCGAGGTCGAAGCGGCTGGTTTCGTATTCGTGGAGCAGGTGCATTTGCCTGAGCTGCAAGAGAATTACTACCTGCGCTTCACCAAAGCCTAGTCCCATGGCAGCTTCCAACTTTACCCGCGGAGAAGGGCCCCTGCCCTCCGATCGGCGCACGCCCCATCCGCGCTACTTCAACCCGCAGCACCCGCGCTATGCCCAGGTCATGGCCTGTCACGACGCGGCCTTAGCCGCCGGGCATAGCCAGTACTTGGACCCCATCACCGGGGGTCATGTGGAGACCGCGGAATCCATTTGGAAGGGCCGCGACTGCTGCAACCTGGGTTGCCGCCACTGCCCTTACCTGCCGCGCTGATCGCTACTTCTTGGGAATCACGCGCATGATCTCGCCCGTGTAGTTCAGCAGGAAAAGCTCGCCGGCTGCATCCTCTGCGAAGGAGGCGATGACCGTGCCGGAACTCTTCAGGGCGATGGCGTTGTGACTTGTACCATCGTCCTTGCGAGTGATACGCCACAGGGTACCGGTGACGAAGTCTCCGTAGATGTAGGAGCCTTGAAGGCTCGGATAGCGCTTGCCGCGGTACACGTAACCGCCGGTCACGGAAACGCCTTCTTTACGACCGTACACGGCAATGGGCTCGATCGCCTCGCCTTGGGCGAGTTTGGCTTTTTTGGAGAATCCGACAAAACCCTCGCGCACTTTCCAGCCGTAGTTGCCGCCGGCAGTCACGATGTCGATCTCCTCCCAGCGATTCTGTCCCACGTCGCCAGCCCAAAGTTCATCGGTTTTGCGATCGAAAGAAAAGCGCCAAACGTTGCGCAGACCAAAGGCCCAAATCTCCGGGCGCGCGTCGGCGGGCGCCTCGATAAAAGGGTTGTCCGCCGGGATGCCGTACTGCAAATCTTCGAAGCGCGTATCCACGTCGATGCGCAAGATCGAACCAAGCAGCGTACTCAGGTTTTGGCCGTTGCCTTGGGGGTC
>JAESRM010000299.1 GCA_016764635.1 Planctomycetota bacterium | reverse complement strand
AAAGGCCCAATGTTCGGGTCCGGTGAAAGCACATATTCCACCCCTCCAGGTCCACCGCGTTTGGCGCGCATGGCCTCGGTGGAAGCGTGGAAGGAGCGGGCGGAAACGAAACCGATCAGTAGTTTGCCACCGGGTTTGAGCCAAGAGCCCATGGTTTGCAACAGGTCTTGGCGCTCGGTGGCCGTGAGGCCCTCGAGCCGATAGAGGCACGTGATGACGTCGTAGGACGCGGGCTGCGGGTCGTTTTGCTTCCAAACCAGGGCTTGGCCTTTCGGGAAGGTTCGATCGGCGCACCAGCGGGCGACCTCGGGGCTGCGCTCGAGTACGTCGAAGTGGTAACCGCGACGCGCCTTGCTCAGGGCCTCGGTGAGGATGCCTGTGCAGGGCAGCACGTCCAACCAGCGCGGGGATTCCTGGCCTTTCTCAACGGACTTTTTGCCGTCGGCCAGCATTTGATCGATGGCTGTGGTCCAGGCCCGTGTTTCCCAGGCGCGTGCTTTGTTGTGCCGCAGGCCGTTTAGGACGCGGGCGGATTGGTAGATGGCGAGCAGGTCCGGGGCCCAGTCTTCCGGGAGGGCGGAGGAGGGGATGGGCCGGCCGCCGTAGTGGTTGTAGCTGGTGACCTGGGCCAGGGGCCGGCGCTTGGGGCCTTTCTTGGGAGTCACCTTGGCGTAGCCGAGAGCGAGCACGGCGACCACCATGCGGTCCCTGGGCAGGCCCACTTTTTGGCGCACCTTGTCCGCTCCGCCCGTTTGCGTGATCCAGAAGGTGCCCAAGCCAAGGGCTTCCGCCGCCAAGCTCATGTTTTCGATCAGGGCGCTGGCGGTTTGAATGTTGGCGTGGTTTTCCTCGGAGAAATCACGTCCGTAGGCCACCACGATGTTCACGGGCGCGTTGCCCATTTGGGTCGAGAGTTCGGCCAAGCCCGCGTTGATTTCGGGGTCGTCCACGGCGATCAGATCCCACATCTGATAGTTGCACGAGCTGGGCGCCCAAATGCCGGCGTGCATGACCTGGTCGATCAGGTCCCGTGGAACGGGCGTGTCCTCGAATTTGCGGATCGAGCGGCGGCCGTAGAGCACTTCCCAGAAATTGCGGTCAGGTAGGGGGGACACGGGGGTCCAGGCACCGTTGTCGGGCTCTTGCCCACCGCGTTCGCCGGGGGAGGGCTGGCCCGCTTGCAGGCCTTCGTTGTTCTCGGGTGCTTGACTCACTATTGGTAGCGCTGGCCCTTGTGATCGATCCAGCCGCCGGGTTTGCGTTTGCTGGGGTTGTCCGCGCGGTGGGTGAAGTGGATGACGCCGCCGAGATTGTTGTACTCGTAGCGCCCTTGGATCTGGATGGTGTCGTCGCGTTTCAAGGGGATGTAGGGGGCATCGTCGATGTTGTGGGCGACTTTGACGGTGAAGTCCCGGGCCGCGTCCAGTTCGAGCAGGAACTGCTGGTGCCTCGGTGCCTTCGTATCATCGGCCAAAAGCAGTTTGACCTTGCCCTCCGTTGTGACCCAAACGCTGGACTTGTGGGCTTTGAACTGCTCGTAGACGAAGTCCACGCCCTTTTTTCCGGTCCGGGAGACGCTTGCGTTGGCGTCGCGGGACTCCGAGGCCGCTGTTCCGGCATCCTGGGAGGGGCCGCCCAGCTGGAGCAGGTTGAGGCCCGTGAATTCCTGAACGAGCAGGGCCACGATGACCACCACGGCGGCCAGGAGCCCCTTGGCCCCGCTGAATTTCTTGCTTGCGCTGGAATCACCCATAGGGCTCCTACCTTAGCGCACCGGCTAGTGGGGCGAGTCAGAAGTTCGCGCCATTTGTTCGGCGTCCTTCACGCGCTGGCTGCGTTGCCGTAACTCGTGAGTAGCACAGCGACTACGCCCGACTTACGGTGCCTTGCCAGCACGCGGAAGCCGCTCGAACAAATGACACGAACTTCCGATGCGCCCCACAAAGAGCGGCGCAGGGAATCACTAGGATCCTCAATTCTTGCCATGGGAGTCGCGGCTTCCCTATTATTGGGATCATGTTCTGGGACAATATTGGCTYGGGCGGGAGGCTTCCCGCGCTYTGCATCTGCGTTGTGATGYTTTCCGGTTGTGCACTCTTGCCGCCGACTACGGCTGTGGCYTTGCCGGCCCCGGTCCACCGTGASCAGGGTCCYGGTGAGCGCATCACGCGCAACGCGGATGGGCAAATCACGGCCCGTGTCGAGTATTGGATCGACGCGGAGGGCAACGAAACCCGTCACGGTGTCGAGGCCTCATTTTGGCCTTCTGGTCAGGTCAAAGCGCACCGGGAATTTGACCATGGGAATCCCACGGGGCACTGGCAGACGTATTGGATCGACGGGATGCCCCGATCGGACCACGCCATCGTTYCCGGTCAAGSGACAACGATGCTGTACTWYCACCCGAACGGMCTTCCGGCGGCWGARGGCCAAGCGATAGCCGGCAAGCGCACGGGGCCTTGGGTCTATTGGTTCGACACGGGRGCGGTGACCGAGAAGGGGTCCTATGTGGACGGCAAGCGGGACGGGCTCTGGCAGGCATTCGACCGCGCGGGCAGTCCCGAACAACCGGTCCGTTACGCGGCCGGCAAGCGCATCGCCCAATGATGGGGGAGCGCCCGGTGCCGAAGTGACCGACACCGGGCGTGCAACGGACTGGGCATGCTTTCAATAATTGAAAGGCAGGCGCAGGAACTCCAGGGAGGGGCGTGCGTCCAGGGGATTCACTGGCGCACCCGAGGTGCTCAAGTCGAATTCCACTTTGAAGCGGAACACATCCCACGGGCCTCCATTGAGATCGTTGATGTCGGAAGTGGGTTGAGCGCCGTTGGAGGCACTGAAGGAGAGTCCTTCGTCGGGTTTCCCGTCCGGGCCCAACACGGTGGCATCGAATCGAATGCGGATGCCGGTATTGGACGCGTAGTCATCCAACACCCCTTCGGAGCTGACCCGGAAGAAGTGCGGCCGCAGGGCAGCACTGACCGTCCCAGTCGCGGTGTTGACGAAGTCGGCGACGAAGTGCTGGGAGCCTCCCAAATCCAACTTCAATCGATCCCCGGCAAGCCACTGCGCACTCGCCACATCAAAAAGATGGCTCCCGATAGAGTCGCTCAGCACGATTCCGAAGTTACGCAGCAGGTTGGGATTCACTTTGTAGGCCCTCACCAAAGTGGAGCCGTCCAAAACGATGGAAGTTCCATTGGCTTCGATCGAAGGCGTTCCACCCGGCCCCATAAGCGGGCTTGCGGCAATGATGTTTGCCAGGGGCTCGACAAGACTGCCCGCCCCACCCGCGCTGCGATTCACAAAGCCCGTGAGCGGGTTCGTGCCTTCGAAGAAGAAAGTGACCTGATGATCCGGCCCTCCGACGGGGTCGATACGAGCCAAACCCAGGGGGATCCAATCGGATTGGGCCACGGACACGCGGCCGAAGAAGGCAACGAAATCATCGGTCGCTTGACCGACGCCATTCCAGCCGGTCGGGGTCGGCACGCACGCTTGGGTCAGATCGGCTTGACTCCAGTTGAGGCCATCGGCGAAGMGKAAMTKSGTNGYTGGGNGNWCKTSCANCRYGCNMTYRKATANANWRCYGGSRGRCMYRTCRCMGMMRGCGCCGATCACGGGACCTTCCGGGTCGGCCCAGTCGGCGGAACCTGGTGAGCCGAGGCAAGCAGGCGGATTGTTGAGCGGGGGCACGTCATCGGGCGCGCCCACAATGCCACCGGCGACGGAGTCGATGATGCCATCCACGTTCATGCGGGCCAGATCGATGGAGTCACACCTCCAAATGGTGGGGCCCGTTTGATTGGCGCCACCCACATCGGCTCGGCCGGCGCCACCTTGGCCGCCCAGGGCGGAGAGCGGGCGCGCCTTGTGGCCGCCATTGGCGTCGCGATAGCCGTCGCCCGCTTGCGTCGCTAGGCCCTTGATGTCGATGAAACTCGCGCTGGAAAGCACGATGTGTCCGCCGGATCCACCGCCGCCAGCGCCGCCGACCCGATCGAAGTAGATGACGTTTTCACCACCGCCCCCGTAGCCGCCGTCGGCCACGATGCGCCCGCTCTCCTCCAGGGTGATCGCACCGATTGCGAAGATGGAGATGCCTCCTCCGCCGCCCCCGGCGCCTGAGCCTTTTTCGTCCCCGCCGGTTTGGAACGGAATGCGCGGATAGCCCGCTGTGGTCACGCGCGACGCATCGCCGCCGCCTCCGCCCCCGGACCCGGCCCACACATTCGCAAGTTCACCTTCGATCAGTTCTCCGGTCGAGGTGATGAGGGTCCCGAAGAAGTCGTTGTCAGCGCGGTCGTCCACAAAGGGCAGCGGCCCCGCGAAGCCTCCGGCCGCGCGTTCGGTTTGACTCACGGCTCCGGTCCCATTGGCGGCGCCTCCGAAGCCGTCCTCCCCGTCCATTCCAATCAGAGTTTGGCAGGGCCATTCCGGGGTGTTGGGGTCGTCGTCGTGGTCGTAGAAGATGTTGTAGCCCAAGCTGCCGCCACCGCCGCCGGCCCCGCGTCGGTAGTCCTTGTTGTCGGAGGTGTGGTAGGAGGCCTCGCCTCCCTGGCCTCCGCCTCCGGCCACGTTGAACGGACCGGATCCGGTTCCGCCTCGCGGAGTCGAAGCGGATGTCAGGAACGATCCTGTTCCGCCCTTGCCGCCGCCGGCGTTGCCCGCCGAGCCGGACTCCGGTTGGAAGGTCGTATTCAGTGTTCCCACACCGTCGTTGTTGCCTCCGCGAATGGAAATTTCACCTTCCACGGTCACCGTGCCGGAGGCCAGAATCGTCACGGGGTTGGGTCCCACAAAAATAAGGCGTGAGCCTGCCGGAACGACCAGGTTGCGCACATCCATGACGCCGCCAATGATGGTCTGAGATGCGGTCGGCACCCCATTGGGTCCACCGACGATCGTGGCGGTGGTGGTGTTGATCGAGATCGTCAAACCCGCGGGCACATGGAAGTCGAAGTCGCCGCCGGGRCCKCCGGYWCCKCCRAACGCGAAGGARGCYTCGAGCTTGCCGTTCTCGCCCCAGGTCGCCCGCGGGYTGCCGAGGGGCGTCTCGGTGTCCTCCAGGGAACCTGCCAGCTCGCCGGGAAGCACGAACGACTCAAGCAACTCGTCGGCCGCAGGTCCGGGCTGCCCATTGTTGTCCAAAACGGTTGCGGAGACCATCACTGCGAAGTCCGTATAATCCTGGGGCGTGGGGTCGCCGGTGATGTCGACAAAACCTTGACGCAAAATCACGCGCACGTTCGAACCTTGGGGCAGCAGACCGAGCGGTGTGATGCGAAGGATCGATCCGGAAGCCACGCAGTTTTGTTTCAAATTTACAGCGGTCGGAATGGGGGACCAGAGGCCCACGCTCTCCTCGAACTCAAACGATATTTGGTTTGGGTTGATGTTGGCCTGATTGGCGAGAACCGGCTGGTTGAGATAGAGAACCAGCACGACTTGGCTGTCCGGATCGCTATACATATTCAAGGGGATTTCAAATGCGCCAAGTCCGTTGGCGCCGAAATATTGGCGGTTGCCTTCGTCCCCGCCGACCTCCAAGTAGGTGGCTTGCAAACTGTTTGCGGGCACGCCTCCCAAGCCTTGCACGCGCACGATCGGAGGCCCGGGCACCGTGTCCTGGAACAAAGCTCCAGGCGTGGAAGAGTTCGGCGTACGGAATTCCCTCACCGCACCTTCACCGAGCACGCTACCGGTCAAACCTAAGATTGTGATGCCGCCGGGTGTGTCATTCTCGCCCGCGATAATCAAACGGTAGGCCGTGTCGATAGCGAATCCAGCGTCCGAAAAGTCTTCGGTGGTGGGGCAGGAGGGTTGGAAGCGAACCACGTCGCCGCGCACTTGGCCAAGGGCATTCAAAGGCTGCAGGAACATGCCAGAGGCCGAAACGCCCGTGTGATCAACAATCTGGAATGTGTTGAAGTTGACCGTGCCAAAGTCGACGTCCTGGTCGAATTGCACATCGATGGCGCGGTTGATTTTCCATGTCGAGCCCGAGACAACGGAGATCGAAGTGATCGTCAATTCATTGTTGGAGCCCGAGGCGGAGCTGCCGGATCCGCTGGAGGAACATCCTGCGGCCAAACCTAAAAGCAGTGCGCAGGACCAGGGGAATAGGGATGAATGATGCTTTGGTGTGTGCATGATTGAAATGGGCATGGGTAGGTCGTGAAGCCTTGCGGGAGAACAATTGTGTGGCTCCATCGGGAAATGAGCGTGATCCTTGAACCACGTAGCCTCGCCGGTGAATTCGGGGGGGCACTACAGTTCCGCAAGAAGCGTGCCGCTGCAATTGACCGCCGGATGCGGCTCTTGGCATGGGGGTAGCGCAGGCGAGCACAGGCGCACAGGGGAATGGAGCGGAAGGGCACGCTGTCGAAGTGGACGAAACTAAACCTGGTTCGGTATTGTCGACTTCGACGTGACCGTCACTCGAGAGGAGTCAGGATGATCCGCGCAGAGCCGCTGATGGTTTGGGGCTCGGATTGTTGAAATCCATAGGCGTTCACGTGAATCCGTACGGACTTTTCGCGGGTCACGAAATGGGCGGGGGATGCAAAGGATGAGCCCCTGTCGTGGTCCACCAGCATGACTGTGACCCACTTCGGTAGGGTCCCAGAGGCGGCTTCGACCTGGACCGTGTGGAGGGTCAGTTGACCGCGTAGGTCCAACGATTCCCATCCGTCCGGGCAAGTGTCCACGCCGTTTTTGACCTCGAATACGGGCGATTGGGCTATTGTAGCCCCGCCCGATGTCAGAATGAGTTGGGCCTGGCCTTCGAAGTCCGCGCGGAGTTTGAAACGCCCCTGGGCGTCCAGATCCTGGGGGAAGGAGCTGCCTCCTTCGACTTGTTTGATGGCGACTCGCAGGAGATCGGCAATTCCCTGATCCAGTTGGAT
>JAESRM010000067.1 GCA_016764635.1 Planctomycetota bacterium | reverse complement strand
GGTGGGAGGGAGGGTCTGGGCTGGGGAGGCTCCCGGCTCAGGCCAAGGTAGAAGACCTAACAGGCCCCTAATCTATCGCGACTTGCGACCCGAACAGGACCCAAACTTCCATTTAGTTAGGGCTTTGTTCGCAAGAGGCTTAGGTGTAATGGGTTAGGAACCTGTTAGGGGCGTGAGATTCCAAGTAGGGCCTGCGAGTGTAGGGCTTCGATATATTTGCAAGCTCATGGCACGATTGGGTGCTACCCGCCCCCTGGGCCGCTGTAGGATGGGTGCACACATGGTGAAGCATGAATCTAAGCTAGGTGGTCAGTGGTTGATGAACCGCTACTTGACCGACTTTGAACCCCAGAGGGTCCCGCATTATCGTTTCGATGTGGTCGTAGTGGGGGGAGGCGCCGCAGGCGGTTTCGCCGCYCTGGCCGCGGCGGACGCGGGCAGTTCCGTGGCGGTYGTCATGAAAGGTGACGCCATGGTCGGCAAYACGAAATGGGCCAAGGGYGGCATCGCGGCRGTTCTCGAYCCCGAGGATTCGTTCGAGCAGCACTCGCTAGACACGATGACCGTCGGTTGTGGTCTCAGTGAGCCCGATGTGGTGAAGCGGGTCATCGAAGGAGGCCCGGATGCGCTCGACAAGATCGAACGCATGGGCGCCGCCTTCGACCGCGGTTCCGATGGACATCTTGAACTCTCCAAAGAAGGCGGCCATTCCTTCGCGCGCATCGTGCACGCCGACGGGGATGCCACCGGGTTTGAGATGCAACGCGCGATCACCGACGCATTGCGTGCGCACCCGCGCATACATCTATTTGAACACCACTTCGGCATTGACGTGTTGACCCAAGTGGATGGTCACGTGGAGGGGTTGCTGTGTTTGAGCGACCGCCAAGAGAAGGTCGTATTCGCCAGCAGCCACGTGGTGCTCGCCACCGGCGGCGCCGGCCAAATCTATCGCGAGACAACCAACCCCGACATCGCAACAGGTGACGGAATCGCCATGGCGCTACGTGCTGGCGCGGTTTTGCGGGACATGGAGTTCTACCAATTCCACCCCACGTGTTTGTACATCGCGGGAGCGGCGCGCATTTTGATCAGTGAAATCGTGCGTGGCGCAGGTGGCATCCTGCGCGACAAGAGCGGTTATCGCTTCATGCCCGAATACCACGAAGCTGCTGAGTTGGCGCCCCGTGATGTGGTCAGCCGCGCCATCTTCCAGCGCATGGTCGCCAACGACGATACCAGCGTATACCTCGACCTTTCCGACATCGAGAAGGACCCGCACAAGGCCTTTCCGACCATCAGCCGCCACTGTCAGTTTTTCGGAATCGACATCGCCAAGGACCCAATTCCCGTGCGTCCAGGCGCCCACTATTTGGTGGGCGGAATCAAGGTCGATGGCTCTGGAAGGACTTCGGTGCCTGGCCTGTGGGCCGTTGGCGAATGTGCTTCCACCGGCCTTCATGGGGCCAACCGCATGGGTTCCAACTCCTTGTTGGAAGCCCTTGTGCTGGGGGAAAGTGCGGGCAAGCAAGTGGCCGCCAGCGCCGTGCGCGCTATCCCGCGCACACTCACGCCCATCGCGCCCCGGCCCCAAGCCTACCTTCCCGATGGCTTCAACCTGAACATCGAAGATCTGACCTACTCTCTCAAATCCGCCATGTGGCGGCAGATGGGGGTGCAACGCGATGCGCACAACCTTCAGGAACTGCAAAGCCAATTGCGTTTTTGGATGCAGGCTCTGGCGCGTTGGCCCAAGGAAGGCGCACGGGTTTGGGAGCTGCACAACATGATGGCTGTGTCCCACCTGGCCACCCACGGCGCCTTGGAGCGCAAAGAAAGTCGCGGAGTGCATTCGCGCACGGACTTCCCCAAACTACATGAGAACGAACCTTTCCACTTGGAACAGCACCCGCACTTCCGCGGCACCGGCATCGAAACCATCGGACTTGAAAAACACTATCTGTCGGGCGTGCCCCAACCGCAATGAGTAGGACCACCGTACACATGGCCGCAGCCAAGGATCGCATCCTGGTTTGTGGCGTCATTCTGCCCGGCCACCCCAAGGAATTCGAAGGCGAACTYTCCGAAGTGCGCGCACTGGTTGGAGCCGCCGAAGGCGAGGTCGTGGGGGAAGGCATTCTGCAACGCAGGGATCGCCCGAACCCCGCCACCCTGATGGGCAAGGGTAAGGTTCAGGAGGTCAAGGACGCCATCGACCAGTACTGCCCCGATGCGGTGGTGGTCGACAATGACCTGACACCCGCCCAGGGCCGCAACTTGGAAAAGGCCTGGGACGTGCGCGTCATCGACCGCTCCGAGCTGATCCTGGACATCTTCGCCCGGCGCGCGCAAACTCGCCAGGCCAGCCTGCAGGTCGAACTCGCGCAAAACGAGTACATGCGCCCGCGCCTGCGCCGCCTATGGACCCACCTGGAACGAACCGAAGGTGCCATCGGTACACGCGGCCCGGGTGAGACGCAACTCGAGACCGACAAGCGTCTGCTCAACAACCGTATCACCGACCTCAAGGCTGAGCTAGCCATCATCGAACGCCGTAAGCAGCGGCAGGTGGCTTCCCGTGTGGGCCAGTTCACCGTGGGCTTGGTCGGCTATACAAACGCCGGCAAATCCACCCTTTTGAACTACTTGACGGGTTCTAATGAGTTCGCGGCTGACATGCCCTTCGCGACCCTGGACACCCGTACCCGCAAGTGGGTCCTGCCCGACAAGCGGGTCGTCCTGCTCTCGGACACGGTGGGTTTCCTGCAACGTTTGCCGCACCACTTGGTCGCATCCTTTCACGCCACTTTGGAAGAAACCCTGCAAGCGGATCTGCTTTTGCACGTGATCGACGCATCGCACCCCGACGCCGCCACTCAAATGGCCGCGGTGGATGAGGTGCTCGGCAGCATGTCCGCCCATTTGGATCCGGGCATGCTTGTGATGAACAAGGTCGACCGGGTCGAGGATCCGTTGCAGCTGCACCTGCTCACCGGTCRTTCCGAGGCGGAGGTGGTGTACATCTCTGCCAAGACTGGCGACGGCATTGAGCGCTTGACGGAAATGGTCACGCGCGTACTGGACGAACAGTCCACGGTCGTCGACATCTTCCTGCCGCTCAGCGACGGCAAAACTTTTTCAATCGTGAGGTCCATCGGTGGTTTCATCGAGGAAGAATGCATGGAAGAGGAATCCGTCATGCGCATGCGTTTGCGCGTGAGTCACGGGTCCTTGGGCATGCTCAAGCAGAAGGCTGGAAGCCAAGCACGCTTCGAAACCGTGGGCTGATGGTGCTTCGCGGGGCGCGTTAGGTAGGGAAATTTATTCCATGGGGCGAGGGAAGAGCCGTTAGGAAGTGGCTCATTGCGAATCGCAAAAGGAGGGTCTCAGCTTGGGCTGTGATTTGGTCGATTCCAATAGGACAGTCCGTATCCGTGTCTTTGTAGGCAGGAACGCGAGTGCCCTGCCCCCCCCAAATCCCCATTGAAGTCCTTTATTTCCGCAGTCAAGCGCCGCCTGAGAACGACCCCTACCGTGGGGCTGCGCTCCATCCTGGCAGCCAGCGGTGTCATGTTTCTGCTCGTTGCTGTGGTGACGGGACTGGGGTACATCGACGAGTCCAACCGCCGGGTCCAGGGCATGAACGGCTTGCTGGGTGTGGCCACGAGCAACCTGCCCGACGGCATGAGCAGTTTTACAAAGATCCCCGATGGGGTCGCAAAGCACTGGCAAGCGTTGCAAGCGGATCCGAGTTTAGGCGGTTTGTTGGTCTACGCGCCGGACGGCCGGCTGATCTATGGTTGGACCACGGGTGGGGAGTCATGGCCCAAGGGCGGAGCAGAGATCCAAGCTCTTTTGAAGAGTGCTCCGCAGTCCGCTTCGCGATCCATTTCATTCGCCGGTGGGGAAGGCTCGATCCACCTTGTCCTGAAACCCGAGAGCTGGAAGCAGCTGCGTGATTCCTGGGGCATGGTCGCCCTGCGCTTGTTCTTGGTCGGTTTGCCGATCCTATGGCTCGTGGCGCGCTCCCTACAGAAACAATTGATGCGGCCCGTGGAAGGTATCGTTCGTTTGGCCCACCAGGTGGTGAGTCAGGGCAGTTACGGGGAGCGCATTCGTTCCCATGGCGATGGCCATACCCAACGCCTGGCGGACGCCTTCAACCTGATCCTCTGGGAGATCGAAAAGCGAGACGGGCGTTTGGCCCGTACCCTCGAGAGCTTGGAACGCGATGTGGAAAACCGGACCGGGGAACTCGTCAAGGTGAACGAGGAGTTGACCTACTCCCGGGAACTTGCGGAGGCCGCGCTCGTGGCCAAGTCCGAATTCCTGGCTAACATGAGTCACGAGATTCGGACCCCCATGAATGCGGTGGTGGGCTTGTCTGCCCTTCTACTGGAGTCCGAGTTGGACACCGAGCAGGAGACCATGGCGAGCAACGTGATGCGTTCCGCTCGGGGCTTGCTGGCGATCATCAACGATATCCTGGACTTCTCCAAGATCGAAGCGGGCAAAATGGCCCTGGAGCAAGTGGTGTTCTCACCGCGCGAAACCGTCGAGGATGCCATCACCATGGTCGTTCAAGCCGCCCATGAAAAAGGCCTGGATGTGGCCATGCGCATCTCCCCGAACGTGCCCGAACAGCTCATTGGCGACCCCGTACGGATCCGCCAAATCATCCTGAACTACCTGAACAACGCCGTGAAGTTCACGGAGCAGGGCGAGGCGGTTGTGGAGCTGGACATGCAGCCGGACGGCCCGGATCACTGCTACCTGGTGCTCAAAGTTCGCGACACGGGCATCGGTATCCCGGAGAATCGCATGCACACCCTGTTCGAGTCCTTCGCCCAGGTGGATGCGTCCATGACGCGCCGTTATGGGGGCACTGGGCTAGGTCTTGCGATCACGCACAAGCTGGTCACCCTGATGGACGGGCAGTTGGGCGTGGAAAGCAAGGAGGGCACCGGGTCCATCTTTTGGGCCAACGTGCGGCTTCGCTGCGTTCCGCAAGCCCAGCTGGAGCACACTCTCATCCCCGCGTTCATGCACGGCCTGCGCGTTCTCGTGGTGGAGGCCAACGCCACGGTCGGATCCTTGCTCACCGAGGAACTGGAGGCCCTGAATTGCCACGTGGCCCTGGAATCCACCATTTATGGGGGCTTCGAGACCCTCGCCAATCGCGAGTGGGACGTGGTGATATTGGACGCCAATCTGCCCGGGCGCGACGCTTTCTTCGGWGCCATGCGCACCCAGGACAGCTTGGGCCGCTTGAATTTAGTACTCGCTTCTCCCGCCTTCCAGCGCGTCGTTTTGCCGCCCAATGACGAGGAGCTGGTAGGAGCTCACTTGGACAAACCCATCAAGCGCGGGGAGCTCCTGCGTGCGCTCGGTCAGGCCATGGAGCCCGACTCTCCGGCAGCCAAGAAGCCGGTCACGCCCGCATCCACGGCAACATCGCTCTTCAGCACTCAAATTCGCAAGCATGTGAGCATCCTGCTGGTCGAGGACAACGCCACGAACCAGCAATTGATGCAGTTCATCCTGAACAAGGCCGGCTATTCCGTGCAGGTGGCCAACAACGGATTGCGCGCGGTCGAGGCCGTGTCGCGCGGAGACTTCGACGTGATCCTCATGGATTGCCAAATGCCCGAAATGGATGGTTTCGAGGCCACCCAGCGCATTCGCGGCATGGAGATGGTCCGTGGTGGGCACATCCCGATCCTAGCCATGACCGCCAATGTGATGAAAGGCTATCGCGAGCGCTGCTTTGACGCCGGCATGGACGGCTACATTTCCAAGCCTATCCAGCCCAAGGAAATGCTTGAGTGGTTGGAAGGCTGGTTGCAGCGCAGCATGGAAGTTTCCGGGCGTTTGAAGGCCATCGAGGCCCTGGTTCGGTTGGAGCCGGACCCCGTTGTTGAGGGGCAGGAGCCCCAGGCGCGCGATCTATTCCTGAAGACCAAGAGCATCAGCCCCGCGCAGGAATCCACCCCGGCCGAGACCGTGGATCCCTCCGAATTCACACCTTCTATCGAGCCGCTAGCCGTTGTCGAACCCACTCCAACGACCAGTCCGGCCGCGCTGCTGTGCGGAACCGACGAATTGAAAGCCACGGTTGTAGACGGCGATACACCCATGGGGGACGTGCTCGATCACGTCATGTTGGATGGTTTGCTCGAAGACGAAGCCGGCCGGGAGTTGGTGAGCTTCCTGGTGGAGTCCTACGAGCAAGGCGTGCCCAAGTTCCTAGACGAGGCCAATCTGGCCGTGCAGGAAAGTGATTGGGAGTGCCTGGCGAGTGCCGCCCACAAGTTCGTTTCCTCCAACGGAAGCGTGGGGGCCGTGCGTTGCGCCGGAGTGCTTAAGGACCTGGAGGTCGCCTGTCGGCGGGGGGATTTGGATCGCGTCCACAGCCTTCTCGAAGTCGCGCGTAAGGAAATCGCGCTAGCGCTTGTGGAGCTGAAGCAGCTGCAGATCCAGTAATCCATGGGCAGGCCGCCCAAGGAAGAGCGATTCCCTTGTGGGTCCTCAAAAGTCGCCTGACGGCGTTGTCACAGCGACTCTGGAAGGGGTGGCTTCGAATAGATCCAGCATGTAGGGAACCTGAGCGCCTTGCCTGGCGATCCGTGAGAACACGCCGGGGAGCCGCTCTTTTCTTGCGCGGCCTGCTAGGCCGAGCGCTTCTACAATCCGCCCGGGAAGAGCACTTCGAGTGCGGGCAGGGCCAGCCTCTGGCCCTGGCTCAAGTCGTTCAAGTCCTTGAGATCGTTGTATTGCGCCACAGCCTTGAGCACCTTGAGCTTGGCCGAGTTGTAACGCTGCACGCAGATCGTTCCGAGCACGTCGCCCGATTGCACCACGTACTGCACATCCGGTTCGATGTCCGGTTCAGGTTCGGGCAGCGGTTCGTCGCGACGATCCA
>JAESRM010000001.1 GCA_016764635.1 Planctomycetota bacterium | reverse complement strand
ATACATCGCCAAAGGAATACGCTGAATACCGTTGATGTAACTTTCGGCCACGTCCAGCGGCGGCAGGCCGAATTGATCGGTTTTGTCGCGCATCGCCTTGATGTCACCGCCCGCACAGAAGGCAGAACCCGCACCTGTCAGGATCATCACGCTCACTTCGGGATTGCGTTGAACGCTTGCAAAAGCTTCCAACATGGCGTCGATCATATCGTTGCCGGTGATCGGATTGCGCCGGTCCGGATCGTTCAGGGTGACAGTTGCGATGCGATCTTTGACATCAAGCAATACAATTGGTTCAGACATTTCAAATTTCCTTTGGTGTTTTTCTTTTAGGCCAGTTCGTCTTTGCCGTCACCCCGTTTACGTTTGTCAAACAGCTCGGGATTGATCATATCGCGCGCATCATGGCCCAGATGCAGCGTTTCCCCCCCATCGACGTAAATGTCCTCGCCSGTGATAAACCCGCCTAGTTTGGACGCCAGATAAATGATCATCCCGGATATGTCTTCGGCCGCACCCATCCTATTTAAAACCGAACGGTTCAGCATTTGCCATTGTTCCGGCGTGATCGGATACCGGCCCAAAGCCTCGGTTTTGATAGTGCCAGGAGCCACACAATTGAGCCGAATACCATATTCGCCCCACTCGGCCGCCAGTGTTTTCATCATGCCGGTAACGCCCGCACGGGCGGCAACGGTATGGGTAAAACCGGCCAAGGCCGTCCGCGCGGAAATTGCGGTTACAAAAACCACCGAGCCCCCGTTATCATACATAAAATGATCCGCSGCAGCACGGGTCATTTGCCATGAACCGATAAGGTTGTTGCGAATAACRGCCTCAAACCCTTTGTTGGTGATGTCGCGKGCCGCCGCAATATATTGCCCGCCCGCGTTGTTCACCAGAACATCCAGCTGGCCGTAATGTTCCTTGATCTTGACCATCGCCGCCTCGATGCTGTCTTTCTCGCGGGTGTCTCCAGTCACGACAAAGGCCTCGCCGCCTTTGGCGCGGATCATTTCGGCAGTTTCCTGCAAAGGCTCGTCGCGCCGTGCAAACAACGCCAAACGCGCACCACAGCCCGCCATTTCCAGCGCAGTCACCCGCCCCATGCCAGACCCCGATYCGGTRACCAGTGCCACTTGGTCTTGCATCAGATCAGCAGCATACCGCGGTCTATTTTCTTGTGTCATAATCCGCCCCTCAATCTTTTAAAGCTCGCCAGTGATAATCAGTTTGCGCACCTCYTGGGCCWTRCTCCAACCATCATCACCCGTCCGRTGTGATAAAGGCGGTTCACCTCGGTGTCTCGCATATACCCTGCCCTCGCCATTTTTGTGCGCAGCAATTTCGTCGGATGTAGGCCCGGTCGGTGCGGTCATTGGTTTTCCYTATTGGCAGTCGTGGCTAAAATCAAACATATGTTAGAATTATAATCAAGCAATCATTTGGTGGCGGTTTTATTTGTTATCCGAACGAAGGCGTGCCTCAAGAACATGGCGCTGAATCTTGCCGCTGGTGGATCTGGGGAAATCCTCGAATGCAATAATGCGGATATCACGGGGATGTTTGTAACGTGCCAAAGCGGTTTGGCAAATTGCCAGCAGGTGGTCGCTGCTCACATCGTCGCTGTCGCAGGAGACAAAGGCAACGGGTACCTCACCCCAGCGGTCATCAGAAACGCGCACAACGGCGGCATCCGTAACGTGCGGGTCAGCCATCAGCACGCGTTCAATTTCAGCGGGGTAAACATTTTCGCCGCCGGTTTTGATCAGGTATTTGGCCCGATCCGCAAAATCAAGGGTGCCATCCGGATTGCGGCGGAAAACATCGCCCATGTGGAACCATCCGCCTTGAAAGGCTTCCTCATTTGCGTCGTCCGCGTTCCAATAGCCCGAAAACAGGGTTGGGCCGCGCATCAGCAATTCGCCAGGCGTGCCGTCGGGAACATCATTGCCGGCCTCATCGACTAACCGCAATTCGCAAAATGCGCTCGGTTGTTTGGGCAGGGTTTCCGGAACCACCCCGATAGGAATGACCGAGCGTGTGGCAGGCGGCAATCCGGTTTCCGTGGCACCGAAACTGTTCAGATAAGGCGCATTTAGCAGTTTGGTAATCTCCCCGATTTGATGCGGTGGCACCAGATCGGCCATCGCGCCGCAAACGTGGATACCTTTGGGGTCTATGCCGCGCGGTTTTATGTGGGCGATCAGCGGCTCAATCATGCCCGGGATCAATACCATCCAGCCAATGTGATGCGCCTCGATCGCTTGGCAAATAGCCTCGGGCACGTAACCGTCGATCATCACCACCGTGCCGCCGCGCAACAGCGTAGCCAGTGCATGATCGGTTGAAGCCATGTGAAACATAGGGGCCCACGCAACAAACCCGTCGCTCGGGGCCAGTCCCAATTCCGAGGCAAAGGCAGCAGTGCGGGCGATTATCGCGCGGTGGCTGATAACAGCGCCTTTGGGCATGCCGGTGGTGCCGCTTGTGTAAAGAATAACCAGCCCCGCTTCGGGATTCTGCGGTTTGGCGATAAAATCAGAGGTCTGCGCCAAGGCATCTTCGTATTCTGTGCCGAAAGTTGTTTGTGCAATTTCGGAAACATCTATCAGCAGCGGCTGCAAATCAGTTTCTGTCAGGATCAGGCTTGGAGAAACCAGCATTATACAATGGTGCAGCTCAGCGGGTAATAGCCGCCAATTCAGACAGGCAACAATCAAACCGGTGGCCGCAGCCGCCAGCTCGACCTCGATATATTCGCTACGGTTGCGCGCAAGGATTGCAATGCGGTCCCCTGCCCCCAACCCAAGGCTTGTGAAATGCGCCGCAAGCCTGTCAACCCGCCCCTGCAATTGCAGATAACTGAACTGCCGCCCCTGATCAATTAATGCGACAGCCTCGGGCATAGCCGCCACACGGCCTCGGAAAAGATGGTAAACATCGGTTTGTGCCGCGTGCTGAATTGGCGTGTCCATTGTGGTATTATCCATTGATTTTCTCCATTAGTCACGGTAAATCTAACAGATGTTAGATAATTTCCAAGACTGTTTTGTTATTTTCTACTAACCCAGCCCTAGCCACAACAGGAGAAACCAATGTCGAGAAAAGCCTATGTAAGCGGTGTCGGGATTGTCCCCTTTCAAAAACCCGGCGCATCTGAAAGCTATGACATCATGGCTGCCAATGCCACACGCACTGCGTTAAAGGATGCGGGGCTGGATTATGAGCTGATCGAGCAGGCCTATGTGGGGTATGTATACGGCGATAGCACCTGTGGCCAACGCGCGCTTTATCATGTGGGCATGACGGGCATTCCGATTATAAACGTAAATAACAACTGCTCTACCGGATCCTCAGCCTTGTTTCTGGCCCGCCAAGCGGTGGAAAGCGGCGCGGTTGAATGTGCATTGGCACTGGGGTTTGAGCAGATGAAACCGGGTGCGATTGGCGCGGTGTTTGATGACCGGGTCAGCCCGTTTCAATTCTTTGATGATGCCACTGATGATATTGTAGGCGATAACGGCCTGCCGCTGGCACTGCGCTATTTCGGCGGAGCCGGTAAGGCGCATATGGATGAATTCGGCACCACAATGGAAACCTTCGCCAAAATCCGCGCCAAGGCCAGCCGCCATGCGTCAAAAAATCCGATTGCGCTGTTTCGCAAAGAAGTCACCGCCGAGGAAGTTATGGCTGACAAGCTAATCTGGCCGGGCGTGATGACCCGTTTGATGGCCTGCCCGCCCACCTGTGGCGCTGCGGCGGCGATTGTCTGCTCCAAAGAATTTGCCAATAAACACGGGCAGGATTCATCTGTGTGTATCCGTGCGCAATCCATGACTACAGACAGCCCTGCAACCTTTAACGCCCACGACATGCGCGAAGTTGTTGGATCAACCATGGCCAAAAACGCCGCCGATCAGGTGTACGAGGCCGCAGGCATTGGCCCGCAAGACATTGATGTGGTCGAGCTGCACGACTGTTTTGCCCATAACGAACTGATCACCTATGAGGCGTTGGGCCTGTGTGGTCGCGGCGAGGCGGGTAAATTCGTTGACGATGGCGACAACACTTATGGCGGCAAATACGTGACCAACCCGTCGGGCGGCCTATTGTCCAAAGGGCACCCACTGGGCGCGACTGGTCTGGCGCAATGCGCCGAGCTGGTGCAGCAATTGCGCGGCACGGCCGAGGCGCGCCAAGTTGATGGCGCACGTTTGGCACTGCAGCATAACCTTGGTCTGGGTGGCGCATGTGTCGTGACCCTCTATGAAAAAGCATAGGGAGAAGGAACATGACTGCTAAACTTGACGGGCGCGCAGCACTGTACCGGGGTCGGGCCGTGGTATTGGCCGTGAAATAGCGTTGAAACTGGCCAGTGATGGCGCACGGATTGTGGTGAATGATCTGGATGCTGATCCGGCCAATGAAACCGCAGAACTGATCCGAAAAATGGGTGGCGAGGCCGTTGTCTGTACCGGTAGCGTTGCCGAAGACGGCTTTGCTGTCTCCCCGCGTTTGCATGGCTTGCTCGGGCGTCTGCCCGTGCGCACGATTGCGCTCTCGCAGCACGTGGCGCGCTTCGTTCAAGAACACGGACGCTTGACCGGCAAGGGCCTGGTCTGCATTTACTATGGCATCGATCCGAAGCCGTTCATGGCTTCGTTTGCCGACCGCGCGCAGAGCTACAAGAAGTTGCGCGCTGAGTTTGGTTTTGGCGAGCGCGACGTGGTTTTCGTTTGTGTGGCACGCCTTGCGGAGCAAAAGGCCCACGACGTTTTGCTGCAGGCCTTTGCCCAGGCCAAAGAGGCTTGGAGCGATTCGACCCGCGACCTGCGCCTTCTGATCGTGGGCGATGATCCATTTGCGGATGGCATGGAGAAGACCCAAGGTTGGGCCTCCGACCTGAACCTGCTCGAAGACCGTTCCGTGATCCTGACCGGTATCCGCCGCGACGTGCCCGCCATCCTGGGCGCCTGCGACGTGTTCGTGATGGCCAGTCGCTGGGAGGGTTTGGGCCTCGTGTTTCTGGAAGCCATGGCCGCCAACCTGTGCGTGCTCTCCACCCAGGTCTCCGCCATTCCCGAGGTCGTCGAGCACGGGCAAACCGGTGAGCTGGTGCCGGTGGACGATGCGAAAGCCTTGGCCCAAGCCATGCTGGCTTTGGCCGCAAACGACGGTCTGCGCGTCGAATACGGCGAACGCGGATTGGAGCGAGTCAAAAAACAATTCACCCTGGAAGCCATGGTGGAAAGCACCCTTGCGGTGTACGAAGAAGTACTGAAAGAGGCGCGATCATGAATCACTACCTATTGCCTGACCTGGCACCCATCCCGTTCCAATTTCGTCAAGAGCCCGCGGACTTTGTCGTGCATGAAATCGCACGGGACAAACCTAGCGGCGAGGGCGAGCACCTCTATCTGCACATCGAAAAGACCGGACTGACCACCGAGCAAGCCATTCGGGTTTTGGGCCGCGCCTTGGGCTGTTCCTCCGAGGCTTTTGGCTACGCGGGGCGCAAGGACAAGCACGCCATCACGCGCCAATGGTTGTCCGTGCAAGGCGCCGACGAAGCGGGCCTTGAAAAGCTGCACAACACTCATATTACGATCCTGGAGGTCGGGCGTGGTTCGGCCAAATTGCGTAGGGGAGCCCACGCGGGCAACCAGTTTACGTTGAAGCTCAAAGGACTCGACGCCGATCGACGCGGCGATGTGGAAGCGCTTTGCGGGGCGCTTTCGTCCCAGGGACTGCCCAACCTGTTCGGCGTCCAGCGCTACGGCGGTGCGGGCATGAACGCGGAGCTCGGGAGGCACCTGGTGGAAGGGCGCCAACGCGAATACCTGCTGGGTTACATCTCCGAAGGCCACATGGGCAAGTCCCCGGGCCTCGTGCCCCTGCGCGAGGCTTTGGCGGACGACGTCAAAGGCGACTGGCGCCGGGTAGGTTTGGCCGCCCAGGACGTGCCGCGCCAGGCCGTGGAGATCGCCGCTCAAATGGCGCGTCGACCCGGGGATGTGGACTCCCTGTTGCGCGCTGTGCCCAAGTCCGACCGGCGCTTCCACGTGCAGAGTCTGCAGAGTTCGCTGTTTGACGATTGGGTTGCGCGGCGCATGGCTTTGCCCTCGGGGCTGACGACCGCCTTGGCCGGGGATTGGGTGCGCTGCTCCGAAAAAGGGGAAACGCGCCAGGTGGAAGCCGAGACCGAACTCGCGGCAAGCGAGAGCGTTTTGGGTCCCCTGTTCGGCAAGAAAATGCGTGCGACCTCCGGGGTTCCCTTGCAGTGCGAGTCCCAGGTGCTTGAGCATGCGGGTCTGACCCTGGAATCCTTCGAGGGGTTGGGGCCGATCGGTCCCAAGGGTGGGCGGCGCCCCCTGCGCGTCCCGGTGGGGGATCTCAAGGTCACTTGGGAAGCGGATGCGGTCACCGTGTGCTTTCTGCTGCCTTCCGGTTCCTTCGCCACCTCAGTGCTCGACCAACTTGGAAAAGGTTTCCACCCCGACCCTGGCGTTTCGTCCTGATGGGGGACGAAAAGGAAATTCCTGGGCCTGGGCCCTGCAGCAAAGGGGGCCAAGCGGTCGATGAAAGCCCTTCGAGCATGGAACATTCCCCTACCGTTTCCCAAGCTTCCGGCGACTTCCCCCGTGGACTCGATCGTCGCAAGCAGCCCACTTCGCGCTTCTCCCGTTATAGCTTCGGAGGGGGCCGCCGTAGGAATGTGCGCCGTCCCGACGAGCGCGAAGGCACCTACGTGGACCTCTATGGTCTCGGTATTTTGCTGGCCGCTATCTGGGTCGCTTTGATGAACACGGGCGACAGCTATTTCACCCTGGTGCACCTGCAATCCGGTGGAATCGAGCTCAATCCCTTCGCGCAAATGCTGCTGCGAACGGGCCGTTTCGGCTTTGTGATCGCCAAGGGGTTGAT
>JAESRM010000298.1 GCA_016764635.1 Planctomycetota bacterium | reverse complement strand
TCTCTTCGTGGGCGCCCGCCATGGACAAACCCAAACCCAAGCTGATGGAAGTTCCCGCGTGCCCCGTGTGAAAGAGATCAAAAGGCGACTCGTCAGGATGCGTGAAGCCGCACAATCCCCCCGTGCGGCGCAACTTGGCAAAGCCTTCTTGACGTCCCGTCAGCAGCTTGTGCGGATAGCACTGGTGCGAAACATCGAAGATCAAACGATCGCGTTCGAAGTTGTAGACGTAGTGCAACGCCACGGTCAGCTCAACAACCCCCAGGTTCGACCCCAAGTGCCCGCCGGTGGTCTGCACTGTGTCTAGCAGGAAGCCGCGCATCTCGGAGCAAAGCTGCCCCAGTTGATCCTCGGACAGTTGCTTCAGCGCTGTTGGATTCTGGGCCAGGGCCAGCAGCTCGCCGGGCCGGGCGCCGGAACCGGTAGAGGGCTCGGGCTGTGAACTTTCGGGCGCTGCGGATGTGTCGACCATGGCCCTATTCCATGGCCATGGAGCCTTCGCCGCAAGGGAGAACCGGGGCTTCCTATAAGGAAACACACGATCGGTGGACCCGGCTGGGACGCAGCCCCAAAGCGGGTCTGGGATTCAGTGGGTCCGGCTCAGTAGCCAATCGACCAAACCCAGGGCAAAGCCTTGCGGTTGAAACCCCGCTTCCTGGGCGGCCACGCGGGCTTCCGCAGCCCTCAACCCGGCCTCTTCTTGGGCTCCGTCAAGGCCCAGGTCCGCGACCAGGGTCGCTTTTCCAGCCGCCGCGTCCTTGCCCGGGGTTTTGCCCAAATCCGTGGCCTGCCCAGTCACGTCCAAGCAGTCATCCACGGCTTGAAAGCAGAGGCCCAAGGCCAATCCATAACGACGCGCCGCCTGGCGGGCCGCTGCGGAGGCACCCGCCGCCAGGGCGCCCAACTCGCAGGCCGCTTCGATCAGCGCGGCCGTCTTCAAGCGATGGATTTCCCGCACGCCGTCGGTGTTCACGCCGCCTTGCTCCGCGGAGAGATCCAAATGCTGGCCCCCCACCATGCCCGCGGGCCCCGCGGCCCGGGCCAGCACGGCGATCATATCCAGGGCGTTCGGGCCGCCCCTGTTGGCCAGCAATTCGAAGGCCAGGGTCAGGAGCCCATCGCCCACCAAAACGGCTGTGGCTTCGCCATAGACCTTGTGCGTGGTGGGTTTACCCCGGCGCAGATCATCATCGTCCATGCAGGGCAAGTCATCGTGTACGAGCGAGTAGGTATGCACCCATTCGATGGCCACGGCGGGACTTTCCGCATCCGCGTCGCGGCCGCCCATCTCGTGATTGATGAGCCGAACAAGGCAAGGGCGCAGGCGCTTTCCACCTGCAAAGGTCGGATAGCGCAGGGCTTCGGCAAACGATTTAGGGCCCAGCTCCATAGGGTCCATGGCCGCTCGCATGGCGTTTTCCGCCCACGCCACACTGCTCTCCAGCCAATTTTCGAGGGACTCGGTCATGCTAAAAGTGCCTCCTTAGCCTGCGAAGTCGGGATCACTGGCCAGGGGTTGGCTCGTGGAGCCGCCTTCCCGCGCCAATTCCTCTACCTGGCTGCGGAAGCCTTCCAACTCGCCCCGGCAGGAACGCAGCAGGTCCACGCCGCGCTTGTAGCGCTCCAGGGCCTGTTCGAGTCCCAAGTCTCCACCCTCCAAGGCGGCAGCGATGTTCTCCAACTCGACCATGCGCTGGTCAAAGCTGGGGGCCTCAGTGCTCTTCTTTCCGGCTGCGCTGCTCTTCTTATCGGGGCTCATGCGGCAAGTGTAGGGCAATGCCATGGTCAAAAAAGCCGCCTCACCCGAATATATGAGTCGTGGCAGTTTCGAAAAGGCGCTGCGAGCGGGTGCATTCATCATTGGGCGTGCTTGGCCCCCATGCGCTATCGTATGGCTATGGTCAGCCCTCCCCGGAACCCGCCTTCCGGGGCCAATCGCGCGCATGGGGAGCCGGGCGCCACGCCGTTGCGCCAAAATCTGGTGCGGTTAGGGGCGGTGCTGGTCTGCGCCATCCTGCTTTTTGCCGGTCCGGCTTCGCGCGCTGGATTCGCTCTCGACGACCGGGAAACCATTCTGGAAAACCCGCTGGTGTCCGGGCAGCGACCCGCCCTGCAGGCCTTTGGTCAGGACTATTGGCACCACCGCGGCGACGCTGGGCTGTACCGCCCCCTGGTCACGCTTTCCCTGCGCTGGAATCGTCAATGGCTGGGAGATGCGCCCGCTGGTTTCCACGGCGTCAACGTGCTTCTGCACCTGGCTGTACTGGCCTGGGCTGGCGTGATACTGGCCCTGCTCTCCCCCAAACGCCGCGTCCCTTGGTGGGCCCTGGCGGTGTTTTCACTACACCCGATTCAAAGCGAAGCTGTGGTCTGGATCGCTGGCCGCTCCTCGAGCCTTTGCGCCCTGTTTGGATTGATGCCCTTGGGTTTGTATTTGGCGCAGAGCGCTTCCCGAACCGTCCCCCGCTCAATGCTTGCTGTTTGGGCCTTTATGGGCACCCTGCTGCCTTTGCTGGCGAAAGAAGATGGCCTGGCATTCGCGGCCTTATGGTGGTTTCTCCCCCTCGGTTTCCCCCTGGCCCGCCGGGTTTCCGTGGCCTGCGCCCTATTGGTTGTGATGGCCCTACGGACCTGGGCATTGGGGGGGCTCGGTCTGGACGGATCCCGCGGAGCCCTGGCGGGTTTGGGGATTCTCGAACGCATTCCCCTGGGGCTTGGCGTTCTGGGCCAGGGATTGACCAGCTTGTTGTGGCCCGCGATTGGGCTGCAAGATGTCAATGGTCAAGGCCGGGTCTGGCAAGCGGTTGGTTTGCTTGTACTGCTCGCTTTACTTGGCGCGCTGATTTTTACTTTGCGCTCAAACTCCCCTGCCAAGCGCTCCCGCACAATCGCAGGTGCGGGACTGGCAGCCTTGGCCCTCGCGTTGCTGCCTTGGCTGCAATGGATCCCAGGGCCCGAGTTGTTCGGCCCGCGCTTCCTGTATTTACCCTTGCTGTTCGGCGTTTTTGCACTCTCGGCCACGGAGCCTTCCAGGGGGAGCAATCCGCTGCCATGCGCAGCCCTTTTGGTGGGTCTGACTCTCGGGTTGCGGCCGGTCGTCGCTGCCCAATCGCTAGGCTTCGAAAACCCCGTGGCCTTTTGGACCCAACGCACAATTCAGCGCACTGCTGATGCGCGCTCATGGAATGGTTTGGCGAACGCCTTGCTGGCCCAGGAACCGATGACTCCAGGTGCCACCCGGGCGGCCCGGTCCCACTTCGTTAGAGCCATCCAGCTAGACCCAAATTACAGCCGCCCGCACGTGGGTTTGGCCCTTTTGGCCCGCCAAGCTGAGCGCCCGCAAGAGGAACGCGACCACCTGGCCGCGGCATTGCGCTTGGCTCCTCAAAACCCCATCGCTTGGGCCAACCTGGGCTCGTTGCACCTGCGAGCAAAACGTCCGCTGGAGGCACTCGAAGCCTATAAAATGGCCACTCAGCTGCAACCGGGAAGGGCCGTACTGTGGCGTGGATTGGCCAGGGCCCACGCGGCCTTAGACCATCCCATCGAGGCGCAATCCGCCATTCGAAAAGCCCTCGCCCTAGATCCGTCGGACCCCAGGACCCAAGCCTGGAGCCAGCGCATCGAACCCCACTGAGCGAAGCGGGCTCGGGCGCCAGGCCCGCAGCCCTAGTCGACAAACCCTATTCGGTTTTGACGCCGACCCAAACCCCGTCGCCCATGGGAACGATGACCGCTTCCAGGTTTTTGACGGTGGGGATGAAATCGTTGAACGCTTTGACAGCACTCACTTCGGGATCCGTCGGGTTCTCATCGAACAGTTGCCCAAAGGCAAACGCATTGTCGGCCATGATCAAACCGCCGGGACGCACAAAGCGCATGGCCTCCGTGATGTACCCGGGATAACCGGCCTTGTCCGCATCCAAGAACACCGCGTCCACGGAGTTGTCGGCAAACGTGGGCAGCAGTTCACGCCCACTGCCTTCCAGCACCTGAACGACCTCGCTCACGTCGCTCTTGGCCACCCAATCGCGTGCGAACTTGGCGTGCTTCGGTGAGAGTTCAATGGTGCGTAGACGCCCGTCCTTGGGCAACGCGCGAGCCATGCCAATCGCCGAATAACCGGCCAATGTGCCCACTTCGACAACTTCTTTGGCCCCGATCAAGCGCAATAGGATCGCTAGGAAAGAGTTCTGTTCGGGGGCGACCCAAATGGCGGGAATGCCCTCTTGCGCCGCGGCAGCTTTGAGCTCCGTGAGGAATGTATCGTCGCCGGATGTGCGCTCGGCCAAGTACTGAAAGTGCTCGGCGTGGACTCGTGTGCTTGTGTGTGACATATCAGTTTCCCCAGTTGAATTCCATTTGGACCGTGACGCATTCTCCCAGGCTGGCCATGACAGGGCAACCCCTGGCGCTAGCTTCCAAGGCTTCTCGCTGCTCGGCGCTCCAAGTGCCGGGTGCGGTGATCCTCAGGTCGAGCCTGCAGATATGGCGCACGGGTTCGGCTTTCATCTTTTTCCCCACGGAGATGGTGGCGCCTTGCAAGTCCCAACCCCTGTCCTGAGCCGTGATGCCCATCAGGGTCAAGACGCACGATCCCAGTGCCACCCCCACCAAATCGGTGGGCGAGAAGGCTTCTCCCTTGCCGCGGTTGTCCACCGGTGCGTCGGTGATAATGGATGCACCGGAGGGCCCGTGGGTCCCCTGGGTGCGCAACTGTCCCTGGTATGTGATTTCGCTTTGAACCATGGCGGCATTATAGCSGGGYCCTCCCCCTKCCAAGTACAATCACGTGYATGCAATCKAGCAATCTCAAGGGSCGCACAGCYCTCATCACCGGCGCCTCCTCGGGCATYGGYCGCGCCACCGCCCARGCYCTTTCCGAYCAGGGGGTCCGGGTCCTGCTCGCCGCYCGCAGCGAGGACAAGYTGAAAGACCTGGCCRAGTCCTTGCCCGACGCCCAGGTGCTGGTCATGGACGTACGCGATGCAGCGAGCGTGGCCACGGCCCTGGAGGGCCACAACCCGGATMTGGTGRTTTGCAACGCGGGTTTGGGCATCGGGGTCGGCCCTCTGCAGGAGGGCAAGCCTGAGAATTGGGACCTCATGATAGATACCAACGTGAAAGGGGTGCTGCACACCATCCACGCCACCTTGCCTGGCCTGCTCGAGCGCGGAGGCGGAGATATGGTGCTGCTGGGCAGCGTCGCCGGGCGGCAGGTGTACCCGGGAGGGAATGTTTACAACGCCACAAAGCACGCGGTCAATGCCATTTACGAGGCCCTACGCCTGGACACGGTCGGATCTGGCATCCGCTTCACCACGGTGGACCCGGGCATGGTCGAAACCAATTTCTCAGTGGTGCGGCTGGGCGGCGATGACGCTGCGGCCAAGGCGGTCTATGCGGGCATGAGCCCCCTACTGCCCGAGGATGTGGCCGACGCCATTCTCTATGCGGTCTCCCGCCCGGCCCACGTCAATATAGGTGAGATCGTCCTCTGGCCCACCGCGCAAGCCGGCACCAGGGACGTCCACCGCTCCTGATCCCGATCTAAGGCCGCTTCCTGACAAGAGTTTCTTGTCACTTATGCGAAAATCCTGATCTGTAGCTGCCTTCTTGGCCCGCCTAACACACAATCTAGCCCTGAAACCTGGCTGTAACTGAACAGCCCGGGTGCCGCCCTTTGGCATCCCCCTAAAACGAACCGGAATCATGAGTAGCGATAGCAATCAGAACAGTCTGGACAAAGAAATTGAGAACGCCCTTTCGGGTGTGAACCTCCAGAACATGGACATGGCCCAAGACTCCCCGCAGCCCAGTGGTGGCCGCGGTGGACCGCGTCTGTACGACGGTACAGTCGTCGGCGTCAGCGGGGACGATGTCATCATCGAACTAGGCCCGCGCATGCAAGGCGCATGCAGTCTGGCCGAGTTTGACACCAAGCCGGAACCCGGCGACAAGCACCGCTTTGTCCTGCACGGCCAGGAGGACGGCTTGTGGATCGTCTCCATGCGCGCCGCCCAGGAACTCGCCGCGTGGGACGACCTGGAGGTTGGCTCTTTGGTCAAGGCCCGCGTCACCGGCCAAAACCAAGGCGGCTTGACCCTCAAGATTGGCAACAACGAAGCGTTCATGCCCTCCAGCCAGGTCAGCACCGACCGGGACGAGGACATCTCCACGCACATCGGCTCGACTATGACCGCTGAAGTGCTCGAGATCGATCGCTCCCGCAACCGCGTCTTGCTCTCCCGCCGTCGCATCCAGGAAGCCGAACAACTGGTAGCCATGAAGGAAGCCGCAGGCAACCTGGCTCCGGGAAGCATCCTCACCGGCAAGATCACTCGCATCGAAGCCTTCGGCGCATTCGTGAAGCTGACCGGTGGCATCGAAGGCCTCCTGCACGTCTCCAACATCTCGCGCCAGCGCGTTGAAAACGTGGCCGACGTCCTCAGCGTGGGTCAAGAGCTGCAAGTCAAAGTACTCGAGATCAAAGACGGCGGACGCCGCATTGGTTTGGGTGTCAAGCAGCTTGAGCCCGACCCCTGGGATCAGGTGCTCGACAAGTACCGCGAAGATTCCATCGTGAATGGCAAGGTCACGCGCATCACCGACTTCGGTGCATTCATCGAACTCGAGCCGGGTCTTGAAGGACTTTTGCACGTGTCCCAACTGGGTCGTGACCGAGTCAACAACGTGGGCTCCGTGCTCTCCATGGGCGAAGAGGTCAGCGTACGCATCAGCTCCATCGAGCCGGGCTCCAAGCGCATCTCTTTGTCCAAGCTGGACGCTCGCGGCGCCGTGATCGGCTCCGAGGACTCCGTGGACAGCTCGGTCATCGACGAAGCCCTAGCCAAGCCCTCACAGGGCTCCTTGAGCACTAGCCTTGGCGACCTGTTTAAGAAAGCGATGGACTCCTCCAAGTAGCACCTCCCGTGCACAAACAAAAAAGGGCGGCCCATTGGGCCGCCC
>JAESRM010000297.1 GCA_016764635.1 Planctomycetota bacterium | reverse complement strand
GTCGTTGCCGCCGCGGTCGGGGTGCAGTCTTTGCATCAGGCGCTTGTGTGCGCGCAGGATCTCGTCGCGGTCGGCGCCCGGTTGCAGGCCGAGAATCCGCCAGGCCTCTTCTTCATCGGGGCGATCGACGGTTGGCGGTGTTTCCGCGCTGCCCTGGAAGCGGCGCGCGATATAGGCGTTGAGCAGCCAGCGGGATCTGCGGTCGTCGGCGGGCAGTTCGGCCAGCAGGGCATCGAGCTCGGTGCGATCCAGGCTGGAAAGCCGCCGACCCGCGTGGCGGCCTTGCAACACCTGCCCGTCGATCTCGCCGGAGCCCAGATCAACGCGTATCTCGAGGGCGGCAGTGCGAAACCTGGGGGCGAATCCGCGGCCGCCCGCCCGGCGCCACAGACGCAGCAGAGGCAGGGCGCGCAGGCTCGCCGAGAACAGGCCCCGGGCAACGGGCAGCAGTGCCRCNCRGSGCCSCGGNNNGCSANTGMANGCGNCNGGKGNSCACCAGGGCCAGGGCGATGACAGCCACCAGGACCCCCACCGCGCCCAGCACCACCATGGTCAAGCTATCGGCAGCGCCACCTACAGAAGGCACCAGGCTGAAGAACAAACCGGGCAGCAAAACACCTAGGAGCGCCGCATAGAACACGGCAAAACCGCGGCTCCCACTGCGGCCCGTGACCTCTTTGTCGCCACGCAAGGCCGCTCCGGGATCGGCWCGRCCGAGCAACAGCAACGGRTAAACCGAGCCGCCMAGGGCAACGAAAAAGCCGGCKGCCGCCAASCCCAGSACCACGCCCCAGGGAATRACGAACTGCGCGATGTGCTTGCCCGCACCCAASGTCGTCAGCCCYGCRAGCARCAGGACCTTKGCTAGAAGCAAGCCYAACACGACMCCYAARACGGCTCCGAGCAASGCTTGCAGCAGCGCCTCGGTCAGGAARACCCGYGAGATCTGCCCGCGTGTGGCACYCAGCGCGTGCATGGTGCCGACCTCCACCACGCGYTCGGTGAGCGACATGGACAGGGTGTGRAAAATCACGAASAGGCCGAGMACTAGCGCGAACAAACCRGCCACGCGCACKCCCGTKCGGAARGCGCGCTCATCGGCGGCTTGMCCGAGAACGGCGCCGCGGTTGACCTGCATGGCATARATAGAAGCCAAGCGCGCTTCCAATTTCTCGCTGTCGGCGCCCGGATCCTGCTTGGCCCAATAGGTCGAGCGCACGCGTTGACCTTCGAACAAGCGCTGGCCCACCGCGTGGCCCGTGACCAATACGTTGCCATTGGCGGTGCGCCCCAAACCCGTACGCGCCAGAACGCCAACCACTTCGAAGGGGAATCGAACGGGCAGGTCTTTGATCACTTCCCCAACAGAGACCAGCTTGCCATCCTGGCAAACCTTGCGGCTCAGCCGGGGGGGTCGCGACATCCATAGTGTCTCGCCTGTGGTGAGTTTCAAGTCTTCAGCGATGCGCCAGCCCAGCAGGACCTCCATGGCGCCTGCGCTTTGCAAGCTGCGTCCTTCCTGAAGCGTGATCAAACCGAAGTCGCCGAGACGCTCCGCTTCGAACGCGAGCAAGCGCGCGCGAGCCGGTCTCTTACGCCCTTGAACCTCACCAGTCCCCGCACCGAACAGCACGGTCTCCTGGAAACCCTCGATCGCCAAACTCACGCCTTCCATCTGGCGCAGGTCCTCGATGGAACCCTGGCCCGAGGTCGGATTGAGGATCAGATCCGGGAGGGTGTCATTGCCGCGCTGCTTGCGCAGTCCCTCCACCGTGTTGAAATCCAAAATCAGCACACCCGAGGCGATGGCCACGCCAAACGCGATGCCCAGGATCGACAGCAATGCACGACCGGGACGCGCCTTGAGGCTGCTCCCGGCTAGTTTGAAGGCAAGACCCATGGGTTAGATGTGAAGTTGGGCCAGGGCTTCGTGAACTTGTTCGACGGTCAGGTCGGGCCCTTGCAGCACCGGATCCTCGGCCAATCGCCCATCCAGCAGGAACTGGACCTTATCCGCCCGGGCCGCATCACGCGGGTTGTGGGTCACGAGCAACACGGAGCGCCCTTCCTCATCCACRGCMCGCCGCARRAGGTCCATGACCTCMGCWCCAGCCTTCTGGGACAGGTTGCCAGTGGGTTCGTCGGCCAAAATCAGAGGCTGTCCACCCACCAAGGCACGCGCGATCGAAGTGCGTTGACGCTCGCCACCCGACAATTCATGGGGCAACGCGTCCATGCGATCACCCAAACCCAACCGCTCGGCCCAGTCCTTAGCGATCGGCTCCCAGCCGCGGCTCTTGCCCTGAATCCAAAGCGGCAAGCCGATGTTCTCAGCCAAGGTCAAATTCGGCAGCAGGTGAAAGTACTGAAAGACAAACGCCACGCTCTTGCGACGCAGCAACGTGCGCTTGCCTTCCGGAAGCGTGCTCAAGTCCTTGTCATCCAACAACACAGAACCCGCCGAAGGCTCATCTAATCCGGCCAATAGGTACAAAAGCGTGGTCTTGCCCGACCCACTCGGCCCCATCACGCAGTGAAAATCCTGCTCCCCAATCTCCACCCCCACATCATCGAGAATGGCGGTCTTGACCTCGCCCTGTTGGCGAAAGAGAAACAGTTTCTTGGCAGCTGCGAGCATGGAACGTGAAGAGGGGTAAGGAAGTGATCGAACGAGGGAAGATCCGGAAACGCAATCCGAGCGCTAGGGCAAGCCGCGGTAGTCCAATGACTTCAGGATCCATTTTTTACCGGACAACGCAAACTTGGCAACCAAGAAACCATCCCCTGTGGGGTAGTTCACCCGGATAGCGCTTGGCGCCTCACCTTCGATGACCCCAAGCTCAAGGGTAGGTGGTTTCCCATTCCACTCGCGCTTCTTGTCGCGCCGAACCAATCGCTTGACCCAAGTGGACTGCCTGTCGACAGCCGCCAATGCAGCCACACCCTCAAAGTCCCCTGCATTCCACTCCGTCCGGAATTCAGCAATGACCTGATCCGGCAGGGGCGGCTTGTTCATGGCTTTGTAGCCCATAGCAATGACCAACAAGGCGACTCCAATGCCGCCAAGAATCAGCAAGAGTCGATTCCTGTCTTTCGCTGCACCCGTGTCCTTACGTTTGCGTGGCTCCCCAGACACGCGCCGCCGGTGCATGGTCTCTTCAGCACCCACCGAACGCACAAATTCCGGGTCCGAAAAGGCGCCTGGGGTCTCTGCCTTGATCGCCTCAATCTTCCCTAGGGTGCCGACGAACAGCCAGTACAAGATCGCATACAAGCCGGAAATGACCTGTTCGATCTGGTATTCGGCACCCAACGCAGAAAGGGTGTAGAGACAGGCCAGTACGATGACGAATGGACGTGGCCGCCCATAGATCGTGGCTAAGGCTTTGTGTGTTGACCACAAGAACCAGACGACGACAATATCTATTGCGAAGAAAACCGCGACCAGCAACTTCGCCGGGCTTACGGTAAGCATCCAGACGTCGCCAATGAGCTCAATGCAAGAAGTGAACAAGCCGAACATGACGACAAACCGCAGGTACCCAAGCTTTCGCAGCTCCTTCTTAGCAGCCCCCCGTGCTGCGCTCTCAAGCATCGATTGTTTGCTCCCCGCAGGCGCACGCTTGTGCTCCGGCCGCCCCGCATGCTCCGGAGCCGCATAAGGATCGGAAACAAAATCTTCGCCACACTCGCGACACTGTTTCCTACGGCCTGGCACGGTGGCGCCGCATGCGGGGCAGGTGCTCCTCTTGAGGTTTGGCCTGCCCGTTGCTTTCTTGGGTTCCGGTTCGGCCTCACCCTCAGACTCCCCCTGATCAGAATCCGGCAGGGTCAACGGCACACTGCAAACCTTGCATTGCCAAGCCTTGTCTAGATGGGGAACCTTATATTTCTTACTGCACTCAGGGCATTCAGCGATATGCGACATAATTCAAAATGTGGGGGTCGGGTCGCCTAGCCTACTCAATCCTCGTTTATCCATTCCACTTTGTTGCCAAACGAATGGAAGGATCCGCTTCAAGGCTCTGGCATATATTCGAGCGCCACCAAGAGCCAGCGTTCTTTCCTGAAGAAGAACCGAACTTTTAGCCCCCCCTGAGATCCCGTAAGATCTGCAGCGAGAAGCTTGTCATTCGGCCTATAGATTTTCGCGCTCTGCATGTGAGGCAGCGCACCTCCCCATTTCCTTTCCCGGTCCATTTCGTTCAATTTCTCGAGATAAAACTCTTCGGACATGTCACCCGATAAGGCCGCGACTGCCTGCTTGTCGTTCCCATTCCAAGCCCCGAAGAGATTCCTGAGCACTTTCTCGTCAGGCGTCCCCGCCCGATCTCCAAACAACATCAATCCACCGGCCACGAGCAACAAAATATACGCCAGCACATGCTGCCAGACTTTCTGCTCCTCCACGTAATGGTGCCTCGACTTACGCGTGACCTTGGACTCGCCACCTTGCGATTCAAGCACTTCGGGATGGGCGTCCTGAATGGCCCGGACTTTCCGGAGTACAAATATCGCGTGTACATAGATTGCGACCACCCCCCAAAAAATCGCTGCCTCCGCAACCGAAGTTTTGGACCACGCGGTCAGGCCATACAAAACACCCAGCAATACCGAGAAGCGCGTCCCAGCCCCACTCAAGAAACGCAATCCCCAATGCGCACCCAAGAGGAAACTGAGCATTAAGATTTCACCACCAATAATGGTGAGTCCTCCGAAAGGATCGAAGCCTGGTATCGATTTCGAGGCCGTAACCACAATGGTGTAGAGACTGAACAAGAAACCAGCCACGACTGTTAAACGGACTAGGAAAAGCCTCTGGAAATGCCTATGCAGTTCGGCCCTGGCTTTACTTTCATGCCGAGAACTCGTTTGGCCGGACGCCCGGTCTGGGTTCCTGTTGCGTAGCACTTCACCACATTCACCGCACTCGCTGGCATGACCCAAAATTTCGCCCCCGCATGCGGGGCAAGTCGCAGGTTCCTCTAAGGCCGAAATTCCCTTCTCTAACGATCCGGACAATTCCAAGGGAACCTGGCAAGCCTTGCACTGCCAAGGCTTATCGAAGTGCGGGACCCTGTACCGCTTGCCACATTCAGGGCACTGTGCAACTTGTGTCATGGCTCTATCGTGCGGAAACGGTCCTATGCGCCCTATTGCTCTGAGTCACTTGACTTGGCGGCCTGCCAAGCTTTTTCGAGGGTGGGCACGTCGGCATCTTTCATGGTGTCGCCGAGGGTCTCCTCCACTTTACGGAAGCGACCTTCGAAGCGGCGCGCACTGAGGCGGCAGGCGCGTTCGGGATCGATACCGAGGTACTCACCCAAGATGGCCGCAGAAGCGATCAAATCGCCCAATTCGGACTCGATGCGGTCCTTTTYTGCGTCGGTCAATTTGGGTTTGCGGTCGGCTTCGAGGGCGTGGGCGGGCAGGGTTTCGCGCAGCTCAGCGAGCTCCTCTTGCACCTTATCCCAGGCGCCCTGTACGTTGGACCAACGGAACCCCGCCGCCATGGTTTTGTTGACCATGCGCGCGGTGCGCACGAGTGCGGGCAAACCGATCGGAAGTCCACTGAGCACGCTCTTGTCCTCTTTGCCGCCTTCCGCGCGCTCCTGTCGTTTAATGTCTTCCCAAGCGCTGAGTACGCCCTCGGATTCGGTTTGCACCTCGTCGCCAAACACGTGCGGGTGACGGCGCACGAGTTTTGACGCGGAGTTCAGTGCGACCTCACCCAAGTCGTAACGCCCATTGTCTTGGGCGATGCGGCACATGAGCAAAAGGTTCATCAGTACGTCTCCCGCTTCGGCGGTGGACTCGGGTACGTCCCCGGTTTCGATGGCTTCGATCCACTCGTAAGCCTCCTCCACCAAGCGCGGTCCCATGGAAACCTCGGTCTGCTTCAAGTCCCAAGGGCATCCGTCCTCCGGCCGCCGCAAACGGTCCACAACGGACAGAAGCATGCGAAAGGACTCGATCCTAGGATCGTCTTTGGAGACCGGCTTCAGCGGCCAACCTTCGAAAGGGTCGCTCATGATTGTTGTTCTTCCAAGTATGGAATCGGGTCGGTCACGCCAGCTTCGGCGAAACCTTTGAGTCGTAGAATGCACGCGTCGCAGTGGCCGCAGGAGTAAGTCACCCTGTCGCGATCCACCGGATCGTAGCAGGTGATTGTTATTGAGAGGTCCACCCCCAACTCCGCCGCGCGCTGCACGATTTGGGCTTTGGACAGGTCGAGCAAGGGAGCTTCCACTTTGAAGTGTGCGCCTTCCTCGGCGCCAACCGCCGTGGCCTTATCCGCAAGCGCTTCAAACGCCCGCAGGAACTCCGGCCGGCAGTCGGGATAGCCCGAATAGTCCACCTGGTTGGCGCCGATGAACAAGTGGCGCGCCCCAAGGACCTCAGCCCAACCGAGCGCAATCGACAGGAACACCGTGTTGCGCGCAGGCACATAGGTCACCGGAACCCCCTGGCCAATGTGATCCTCGTCGCGATCCTTAGGCACATCGATATCGTCCGTCAGCGCCGAACCGCCCAGCTCCGAAAGCCCCACCTGAATCACCTGGTGCTTCACCGCTCCACCCGCCAAGGCGACAGCCTTCGCGCGCTCCAACTCGGTCTTGTGCCGCTGCCCATAATCCATAGACAGCGCAAAACAATCAAAACCCCGCGCCCGGGCTTCCGCCAAGGTCACGGCACTATCCATTCCACCGGAAACGAGACAAATGGCACGAGGAGCTGCTTGCATGGCGCCAGGGTACATCCTCACCAGCCCCTCCAGCACCCCCGATCGTAAATTACACCGCGACCGGGCCCCTCCAAACTCCTCGCCGCACCCAAGAAAGGAGCACCCCGCACAACCGAGCCTCGTACCACGCCCCATGACCCGCCGCACAACCGAGGCCCGTGTTTCGCCCCATGACCCACCGCGCAACCGAGCCTCATGCCGCGCCCCCTGACCCGCCCCGCAACCGAGGAAGGAACGTGCCGGCAGATTTTTCCTCCACCGGCAGGGAAGGGCATGCTGGCGCAGCCGGCATGCC
>JAESRM010000296.1 GCA_016764635.1 Planctomycetota bacterium | reverse complement strand
CTGAGGCTCGGAATGGCTGCTTAGCACCGCGAAACACTAGGCTAGGGCATGACCGGACGGTCTTGTTCCGCCCAATCCAAGCGTAGGGCCAGGGCTTGGGCCAGGTGTTCGGGTCCCGGCAATTCGACGCCTTCCATATCCGCGAGGGTGCGCGCCACCCGTCGCAGGGACTGGATGCAACGTCCGGACAGGGGGGCCTTTCCGCTCGCGTTTTGCAGGAGTTTTAGACTCGGCCCATGAATAGGTGCCCAGTTGTCCAATTCAGTGCTGCCGAGATCCACGTTGCGCACGACTTGCCCGCGCAGTTTGTGTTGTTCTTGGGCGCGTTGGATGGACTTCAATAGGGAGGCCTCCGTGGGCTCTCCACTGGCCTTTGCCCCCGCATCGTTGGGCTTGCCTAGCAGGTCGGGAAGGGTGGGGGAATTCACCTGCATGCGTAGGTCGAAGCGGTCCAGCAGGGGGCCCGAGATGCGGTCCTGGTAGCGTCGGATGGAGTGCGGCGCGCAGCGGCAGCGATTTGGCGTGGACCCGAAGTGGCCACATGGGCAGGGATTCATGGCCGCGATCAGGTGTACGCGCGCGGGTAGCTCGGCCTGGCGTCCGGCGCGGCTGATGGTGATCGAACCGGTTTCCAAGGGCTGTCGCAAACACTCCAAAACCTCCCGGCGGAATTCGGGCAATTCGTCCAGGAACAGTACGCCCTGGTGGGCCAGGGTGATTTCTCCGGGAGCAAGGGAGGGGCCTCCGCCCACCATGCCCGCGTAGCTGGCCGTGTGGTGGGGAGCGCGAAAGGGGCGCTGGCTTACGATGTGCCCAGGCCATCGCTTGGCCGAAGCCAATACGTTGGTCATTTGGATGCATTCCTGGAGGCTCGGGGGCGGCAACAACCTGGCCAGGCGAGCGGCCAGCATGGACTTGCCCGAACCGGGGGGGCCCACGAGCAGCAGGCGATGACCGCCGGCCGCTGCCACGGCCAGCGCGAACTTGGCTAAGGCTTGGCCGCGCACATCATCGATGCTGGGCCCGAGCAAGCGATGCTCTGGCATGCTGGGAGCTAGAATGGGGGACAAGGGGCTTGTCTCGCTGGTCAAGTGCAGCAAAACCTGGGCGATGGACTCGGCGGCAAATACCTGAAGTCCGGGCAGGCAAGCGGCTTCTTCGGCGGTGGCTGGCGGGGCCACAAATTCGGTGAGTCCATGGGCTTGCGCTGCTAGCGCTGCGGCCAAGCCCCCGCGTACCGCGTGCAGGCTGCCATCGATGCCCACCTCTCCCAGGAACAGGGTCGTGCCCAAGCGGCGAGATTTCAAGTACCCGCGCGCTGCGGCCGCAGCCAAAATCAGCGATAGGTCCAAGCCTTCTCCCGCCTTGGGTTGAGCGGCGGGTAGCAGGTTGAGGAAAAGCTGCCCCGAGCCCATGGCGAGCCGATTCTCGCGCATGGCGCACAGCAAGCGACCCTTACTTTCACGGAGGATAGAGTCGGGCAATCCGGTCAAGGTCACATCGGTACGCCCCTTTTTATGGGCTTCGAAGCGGGCCTCAACCTGGACCAAATCAGCACGACAACCCCACAACGACGCAGCATATACATGGGCAGTTTCCATGCCCAATAGACCGTGGGAATCGGAAAAGGTTACAGCCTAAATGGAATCTCTCTCGGATGCGCGGCCGCGTAGCACGCATCGCCGGGTGAGCTGCCGATGTGGGGTCGAGTCAGGGGCTCTCCCCCGGAGTGCCTATCTAGTAGCCCGCTCCGTTCGCGTTGAGCACCGCGCGCAAGTGTCCCCCGTGGAGTGCGAGGATTTCCTCGGCCTGGGCCTTTGAAAAAGCATGCGCGTGCATGGCGCAGGCGGTCTTGACCGAGCCTTCCGCATCGCGCAAGAGCGCTTCGGATTCGTCGCTGGGGAGTCGTGTGATCTCGGCGACCATACGCACGCCACGATTCCACAGTTTGCTATTGCCGGAAGTGTTCACGTCGACCATCAGGTGCCCGTAGAGCTTGCCCAGGCGCGCCATGACGAGGGTGGATATGGCGTTGAGCGCAAGTTTGGTGGCGGTGCCGGCTTTGAGGCGCGTGGAGCCGGAGATCAGTTCGGGCCCGGTGAGCAGGCGGATGGAAATTTCGTATTCATCGGGGCGTTCGGAGGGCGGGATGCACGCCATGAAAACCGTGTGGGCACCGGCCGCTTCTGCTGCGGCGAGTGCGCCGTGTACGTAGGGGGCGCCTCCGCTGGCAGTGATGCCGAAGACGCAGTCCTTGGGACCCACTTTCAGGGCGCCCAATTCCCGGGCGCCTTGTTCGCGATCATCCTCTGCGCCTTCGATGGCTTCGSCCATGGCCTTGGGCCCTCCCGCGAGCAGGACTTGCACCTGCTCGGGATTGCTTTGAAAGGTCGGAGGAAGTTCGGCCGCGTCCAAGGCGGCCAGGCGGCCACTGGTGCCTGCGCCCACGTATATGAGGCGACCGCCCTCCTGCAAGAGGTCAGCGATCAGGTCGATGGCGGCAGCCAATTGGGGGCGCGCGCCTTCCACGGCGCGCACGGCCTCCTGGTCCACTTCGGTGAAGCAAGCCAGGGCCTGGTTGGTGGTCTTTTGATCCAGATTCCTTCCCAGGGGATGGGCGGCTTCCGTGGAAGGCAGGGGYAGGCCTTGGGTTATTTGGGGTTTGAGGCTCATGCGGGTTTGTCCTTCTTGCCGGGGCGTGCGCCGTCTCCAAAGAGACGACCGGCGCCCAGGGACAGTCCGCCATCGATGGTGATGCAGCTGCCGGTCACGTAGGAGCAGGCCGGGCTCATCAGCCACAGGCATTGGGCGGCGACCTCTTCTTTGTCCGCGAAGCGTCCCATGGGCACGCTGCTGCGGATGCGTTCTTCGGTTTCGTCATCGGGCCATAGGTTGCCCTTGGCGCCGTCAGATTTGAAAGGCCCGGGCGCGACCGAATTGACGCGCACGCCGTGGGGGGCCCATTCGGCAGCCAGGGTTTTGCTCATGGTGAGCACCCCGGATTTTGCGCTGGCCGAGTGCACCACGCCGGGCATGCCGGTCCAGGCGTAGGTGGCCACGAYGTTGAGTTGGGTGCCCTTGCCGGCTTTCAGCATGTGGCGTCCCGCATACTTGGAGCAATAAAAAGTACCGTCGAGCACGATCGAAAGTACCGCGCGCCAGGCGTTGGCGGAGAGGCGGTGGGAGGGGCACACGAAGTTGCCGGCGGCGTTGTTCACCAGGTGGTCGATGCGCCCATGGCGTTCGACGATGTCGTCGATCAAACTTTGACATGCGGGGGCATCGCGCACGTCCAGCGCTAAACTCTCCACGGACCAACCGCGCTGTTCAGCTTCTTCCAAAAACGGCGCGTGGTGGGCGGGTGTGCGCGAGGCCACGATCACGTGGGCTCCCAATTGCGCCAGGCCGCGGGAGATTTGCAAGCCGAGGCCCGTGCCACCGCCGGTGACGAGCACAATCTCATCCTTGAACGTGCCAGAAGGGAGCCATTGGGCTTGTAGGACGGGAGGGAGATTCATGGGGACGATAGTGAACCCCACGGTTGCAAACTACCAGACCGAAAGTACTAAATCCGTGTCCTTAGGCCCCGTTGAATCATGCTCGGCAATGACCCCATGATTTCTACGTTCGTTCTACATCGCCTGCACTGTATAGGAGTGATCGCGTTTGTCTATTCCACCCCGCGGGGACGTGCGGGGACGAAAAAAGGGCCAGGCTTGTTCCTGTGCATGCATTGGAGCAGGCCCGGCCCGTTTTCGTATGTGTCTAGCTTATTGGGGGGTGGGCCAGGGGGCGCGCCACTCCGTATTCACCGTGGGGTATTTGGACAGCCATTGGGACCAGGACTTCACCGAGTTGCCGGCCCGGTGCCCGGTGATGCGGTTCAAGGCCTTGCGGTAGACGGTGCGTTGGCGATGGACCGCGATGGAAACCACGCCCGCATCCAGGACCACGCCTGTGGGCAGGACGTTGATAATGGGGTCGGCCACAGCCGAACCACTGGCCACTTCCACGTCGAAGTCCTGCACGTATGCGGTTTGGGATCCGATGAACACGTTGGCGTGGGGGATGCGCCGACGGGCTCCGGAGCCGCCACTTCCGAGGGCGGCCACCAGCGCGGGAACAGCGGCGGGGTAACCCGAGAATCCAAGCGCGCTGCCAGCACGCATGCGAATCTCCGCATGGTCGTGRTCCAGCCAAGCGATCARCCCGGAGACTTGCTCCGGATCTTGCAGGGTGCCCAGCAGCCAMGCCGCATGGTCACGCGTGCCTTCGGTTCGRTCTARCATGGCGAAACGGCGCAAGATCTTGGCGCTGCGGGTGCCTTTCCAATGGGCCAGCGTACTCAGGGCCAAGCTGCGTCGCTTCGCTTTGTTGCCGGTCAATACGCGTGTCAAGCACTCGTCCCAAGGGGCCGCCTCATCCGGGGCCAGGGTGTGCGTTTGCGCCAGGGCCGTTTGGGCGATGGAGCGCGCGGCCAATTCGTGCAGGCTGGCGGTGTTCTTGTTCGACAGCCAGGAAGCGTACTGGTCGAAGATTTGCTCGGGGTCCTGGTCCTCGCCCACCTCGGGCAGGGTGGGGAGGAAGCGTTCGTATTGTTCCAGGGTTGCAAGCGCCTCTTGGCGGCTGCCATGGGAGTCCAGGTCCTTGTCCAGTTGGGTCAGGCCCTCCTTTAGCAAGCCGTGCTGCAAGCACCAAGCGGGCAACGTGCCGGGCGCACTGGCCGCGGCCTGTTTTTTGAGGTCCTTCAGCAAGTCCTTTTCACGCACGACGCTCTCGACGAACATGGCCGGAATGCTCTTGGCGGAAGCCTTCCTGCCCAGCACCCATTGGCCATCTTGCAGGGAGCAAGCGGTGCGCACGAAGGAGCCGTTCTTGAGGCGCAACACCCGGCGAATGTACTGGCTTGTGGCCGGCTCCTCGACTTGGGTGTGGGGGACCAGGGCGGYGCCCGAGGCCTCAGGATTCGTTTGCGCCCAGAGTGTTCCGGTGGCCCCCAAGATCAAGAGTGCGGAACAGCGAGTGATGCGGTCTGGAATGTTTCGTTTCATGTGGTTGCGTGCCAGTTCGTGGGAATGTCGGCCCCAATGAGTCCGCATGACTGCTGACTCCGCTCGTATTAGGGAGGAGCTGTGTTCAGGTTACCAGCCCATTGTTTTATCGGTTTGAATTCCTCGGACCAACCCCCATCCCTTGCCGTCCAGCGCGTTGTTGTTTTCATGTAAGGCCAGCTTTGGGCCAATGGACTGCGTTTAGAGGCACTGAACCAGACCTGCTCGGGACGGGTGTGCGAAATCAAACACCTCAAGTTCTTTTGTTTTGAGCCATGGTGCGGGATCAGAAGCGCGGCCAAAGGTTGCTTCGAATCCAGGTGCGGCAAAATGTTCATGAGGCCGTCGTCCTCCGCATCGCCGCACAACAGTACTGCGCGGCCATCACACTCGACCCAAAGGTTGCGCGATCCTTCGTTGCCATGCTGATCGAGCCCGCGCAGGATTTTGCTCCTGCAACGTTTCAAACGACAAGAGGACGATTGCAGCGTGCCGCGTCCCATGTCCCAATCCAAACCGACTTGTGTGATGGAAGTGGACTTCTCAAATCCAAATGACAGTGCCGGGCCGGTATACGAAAGCACTTTCACACGCGAAGCCACGCGCGCCAAGGCCGCCTGATGGTCCCGGTCCCCGTGCGAGATCACCACGTGCAGTGCGTCGATAGAGTATTTGCGAATCAGCGGCAGTATGGCCCGATTGGCGACACCCTTGCGATCCCTCGAGCCCGCGTCGAACAACCAGTTGCGCCCGCAGGGCATGCGCACCAGTATCGCGGTTCCATGACCCACGTCGCAAACGTGCACGGTCATGTTGGATGGGGGAGAGACGCTGGGCAAGAGCAGGGCGCAGCCGAGCCCCAAGGCCAAGCGCTGCACGATGCGATCGATGCCCATCCGGTGACTCCCTTTTCCCACTTTTCCCATGAGCAAAGCGAGGGTAGCCATGGAGAACAGGGCGGCGATCAGGAAAGGGGGTCGCTCGGGAAGCAAATGCGGCGTCCAGGCCCAAGCGTCAAAGCGTTCCAACCAGATCGGGATTTGTTCAAACGGCCAAGCGGCCCAAGCGGTGGGCACCAGCCATGGCAAAGCCGCGTAGCACCACCCCAGGAACAAACCCGCCGCCACAAAGGGCAACAGAATCAAGGTGCCGATGACACCCACAGGACTCCACTCTCCAAAGTGAATCCAAATGAAAGGCAAGGTCGACAGGGTGGCTACAACCGAGGCCAAAAGGCCTCCCACCAAGTAGCTTGAAGACACGCGTATGACCCACGGCCACGCGGCATGCCTGGGTTTGCCTAAGGAGTCGCTGCCCCAATGCGGGGTCGGTGTGTACCTGTGCCACACCGCCATCACGTACGCGTGGCAAGGTGCCCAGAACAGAATCAAACCAAGGGTGGCCGCGTAGCTGAGTTGCAATGAGATGCTGGTGATGCTCGCGGGTCGCCACAGGAGTTCCATGGCCAGGGACAAGGACCAAATGCTCAAGGGGTCCACCCGGCGACCAGATCCCGATGCGGCGCCGGGCCCGGGCATCGCTTGGCGTGCGCAATCCGCCAGGCCCAAGGCCAAGGTGGCGCGCAGGGCCGGCGTGCCGCCACCTAGGATCGGCAAGAAAAACAAGAGAGCCACGACCTGGAGCAAGGCGCCCAGTCGCCCCTGGTGGCGACGCTGCAAACCCCTTCCCCGGAATCGCATCTGAAAGTTCTGTTGTTGTTATCCCTCTTTCTTCTCCTCATGGTAGAGCCTATATTGAGTTCAGTTTTGATGAATAAATATTAACTAAAGTGTTAATTACCAATTAAGCCATTAATATGGGCAACAACACTTCGCCCTAAAGCCCCATGAGCATAACCCCCTTCTAATACTGAAATTATGCGTCCTTGTGAATATTTATTGGCAATAACTTTCAGTTCATCGGTAACCCAACGATAATCGACTTCTGTTAAGCTAATTTGCGACATTTCATCTTCAAGATGAGCATCGAAACCGGCTGAAATAAA
>JAESRM010000295.1 GCA_016764635.1 Planctomycetota bacterium | reverse complement strand
AAGTGCACCCAAAGCATGGCCTCCTGGTCGAAATAGTACAGCAGGATCCAGCGCGTCTTTTTGGACTTGCTGCCATTCTTGATGTCGATCGGAAGGCGGAGGCGTTTCTTGTTTCCTTGAACCTCCAACTCGATGGCCGCCGGAATCCAGTAGCGGCTCCGATCGCTGGCGTCGTTCAGAATGTTCAGCACGAAGCGCAGCCCTTGGCGGTAGATATAAGGCTTGATGGTTTCCTTGGCCGTGCTTTGGGGAGCCGTGCTCAAAAGGTCGCAAAGGCCCTGAACGAGCCATTGGGCGCTGGAATCCACCATCTGGGGGGCGGCTTGCTTTATCAGTTGGCGCACGTGCAGGTGCAGGATGAAGTTGCGCAGATCCTGGGACGAGTCGCCGATTCCACGGCTGTCCGGATGGCAAACTAGGGCCCCTAGTTTGGAGTCGTAGGTGCCAGCGGTGGAGCGGTGCTCCCGGGAAACGTGCTCGACTTGCCATTGCTCATACTGGGTTTTGGAACGCAGGATGATGATCGGGACGACCTGCCCAGCCAGGTTTGCCTTGAACTCGGTGGGCAGATAATTTGCGGCCTGAATGGTCTTGGCCTGGGCCCTGAGCCAACCACCCAAACGCCCTAGAAACTTGGGGTTGGTTTTATCGCCTGCTTTGGTGTTGGAAGCATCCCAGAGCACGATGAACGAGGCCTCGGAGGTGCTGCTGCCCAAATCCACGCGCTCCCATTTGAAGGAGGCGAAAAAGCTATCCTGGGCCAACTTGGCTCGCAGGTCCGCTACGTCAGACGAAGCGTCTTGGGCGAAACACGGTGTCGAAAGGGAAAGGAAACAAGTGAACAGCCCAACGGCGAATGAACGAATTGAAAGCAAATCAGAAAAAATTGACATGCCGTAGGTTAACCGCAGGCCCCTGAAGGCGACACCCAAATTTGGCCTTGGCGGGTAAAGCAGGCCTGGTCAGGTTGGACGCCCTGTTTCTGAACTGGCGCGTCTATTCGGCGATGCTATTGGAGTTCAGCGTCCATGCACGCGAACGCCGTTCTTGATCAGCAGTGCCGTCGTGACGCCCGGTCCCGCTACCGGTTTATTTTGAACATGGGTCTGTTCCACGCCGCATGAGGGGGAGCGTTCTTTCAGGTAGGCGTCGGAGATCGAGTGCTTGACGCATTGCTCCATTGCCAAGGCGGCACCCGCCTTGAATTCCTTGGAAACGTTCTGGCCATGTTCCGTGACCATTTCAGAATCCCCACTCCAGACGGCCGCGGCATCCTGGGACTCGATCCAAGCCTTGGGCCGTGGCGTACTGAGTCCGCCGCTTTCTTCGGGGCAGAATGGAATTGGGCGCAAACCAGCGGATTGCAACTCCTGTTCGAGGCTTGCGTCGCGCTTGGCTTTTCCGTCGTAGCGGCACGGACGTCCAAGCAAGCAGGCACTGACCAAAACGGGCGTGGATTCGGACCGGTCGTTGGTTTCGGAATCACTGGGATTGGCCATGGGTCCAATTTACCGATTGCGGGTCAGTTCGCTACCCTCTGTGGGCATGCTTCCGCACAAGCCCACACGATTTCCTGGTTTTCCTGGCCTCAGCCGCTGGAATTCCGTGGCGCCGCTGCTTGCGTTGGCCGTGCTGAGCGCCTGCCAAGTGGGACCCMAGCAAGCGCCCGACTGGGCCCGGCAGGTGACGATYCACCGGGAYTCYTTYGGCGTGCCCCACGCGGTCGGCAGCACGGATGCCGCGGCCGTATTCGGCGTCATGTATGCGCGCGCTGAGGATGAATTCTTCAAGTTGGAACGCGCGTGTTTCTTACCCCTCGGTCGCAACGCCGAATACCTGGGAGAGGCGGGCCTGGCGTGGGATCGGYTGGTACAYGCGCTYGAGGTGCCGCGCAGGGCTCAAGAGAAGTATCTGGAGTTGCCSGAKSAGRTSCGYGTCTTGTGYGATGCCGCGGCCGGGGCYCTCAATCAATACAAAGCCGATCAYCCSAGCGAGGGCTCGCAGCTYATCCTGCATTTTGAACCCTGGCACATGGTGGCGCAGGGATATTCCTGGCACCTGTTTCAAGCCGCCCAGGCCTTGCGCGATGAGYTGGGTGWAGCGGCGGGTTTGGGCTCATACGGCCTGCCCCAGGGGTCGAATGCCTGGGCGATCGCGCCCAACCGGACCCGTCGGGGTCATGCTTTGTTGTTGATCAACCCGCACCTGCCTTTGCACGAGATCTACGAGGCCCATTGGATGAGTGAGCAGGGGCTCAACGTGAGTGGCGCGGTGCCCTTCGGTCGCAACATGCTGCCCATTTACGGTCACAACGAAAACCTGGCGTGGGCTTTGACCGTGAACCGGCCCGATGTGGTGGATCTGTTTGCATTGGTGTGCTCGGAGGATTCGAGTGGTTTGCGCCATTGGTGGGAGCAGAAATGGACGCACATGCCGGAACGCCAGGTGACCGTGAAGGTGCTTACCGATGGAATACTCAAGCCGCGCACATTGACCTTCCATGACAGTGTTTTGGGGCCGGTCGTCGCTCGCAGGGGGACCCAAGAGATCGCCATGAGCGTGGCCGGATTGCAGGACAACCGTTTCCTTGAGACCCAATACGGTCTGGTGCGGGCCAAAAACTTGGAGGAATTCAAAGCGGCCCTCTCCCTGGGCGGTTTCCTCTTCCACAACGTCATGTACGCCGACCGGCAAGGGCACATTTGGTACGTCTACAACGGTCGCATTCCGCGCCGGGTCCGCGATGGTGGGGGCAGGGGGATCCTGGCCGGTGAAAAGCGKGACGAATGGCTTGGCTATCACGAATTGTCCGAGCTGCCCCAGGTGTTAGACCCCGCAGGCGGATGGCTGCAAAACTGCAACTCCACGCCTTTTGCGGCATCGTCCCGCAGCAATCCGGACCCCGGGGATTTTCCTGGGTACTTGGTGGGTGCTGAGGAAGCCGATGGCCGCGCTGACCGCAGCCGCGCCCTGCTCTCCCACTCCCCGCGCTTCGACCTCGCAAGTTTGGCGGCAGCGGCTTTCGATACGCGCATTGCCTCCGCCGACACCTGGGTGCCCGAGATCCTTGTCGCACACAAGCGCCTGAAGGCCAGCCGCCCCGGGCGGGCGAAGGACTTACAGCCGGCCGTGGATTGCCTAGCGGCCTGGGATCGCCACGCGTCCTCGGACTCCGTCGCCACCACCCTCTTTTTCCTGTGGTTTGAACGCTACATGGCCCTGGCCAATGCCGCGGTGAGCGATCCCCCGGCCATCCACGTGCTGGACCTGGTGCTCTTGGATCTAGAAAGGCGCACGGGCACATGGCAGGTGAAATGGGGCGAGCTCAATCGGCYGCGGCGTCCCGGCTCCAAGGATGCCCCCGAAACCGGGTACCCCGTGCCCGGTGGCCACGGCGGAGCGGGCATCCAGGCGACTTTCCTCTCCCGCTTCAAAGATGAGGAGGCCAAAACCCGCTTTGGATACCGCGGCTCCACCTACGTGGCGGCGATCGAGCTCAGCGACCCCATCCGAACCCTGTCCATCATCCCTTACGGCCAAAGCTCCCACCCGGATTCACCCCACTTCGACGACCAATCCCCCCTCTACGCCCGCGGCGAACTCAAGCCAGCCTGGTTCACGCTCGAGGATGTCCTTGCCAACAGCAAGTCCAGCTACCGCCCGGGTCAATGAAAAGAGTCGATCGAATGCTAGGACGGGTTCGCCGTGTTCGCCATAAGTGGTTCTGGGTCACATTCGGCGTGTTGTGGGTGTGGGCTGCAACGCGTCCCCCTGCGATGGTGGGCATCGAGCGACTGATCGACCCTGTGCTCATGCGGGTCATTCAGGTGGATACGCAGTTTTCGCTGATTGAATATGGGTGTAAATGGCTTGTGGAGATCGACGACCCCTTGGAGGTGGAGCGACTGATGAATCGAGCTCGACAAGAAGGGACCAACCTGGCAACCCCCGAGTTCGTGTTAGATCCCGCCAGGGAGTATTGCCCCGCTAGGTATAGGGATCGCTTCACCGAGGACAGCGAGATCATTCGCATGTTCTTCCTACGAAGGAAGCAGCCGGGGCATCTATATGTGGACATCGTCGTGTCCGCCGATCGCAAGCTCGTCTACTTCCACGTTTGGGACACCTAGCAGACCGTGGGGCGGCCCGAGGACAGATCCGGGCGGGGAGGAGAGGGTTTTTGTGGTGCCGAGGTGCCCTCTGGGGCCCCTGGAGGGGGTTCGAGGATCTGGAAGGCTTTGGCTGGATTGACAGGCCCCGAGGGCTCGATTTATGCTCTCCGACCCCAATCAGTAACCCATCCATAGCGGGTGGGTAGCTCGGTGGTCCCCCACCCAATAATAAGGTCCATGCGTAACCTCTCACTTCTTTCTCTGATTCCGCTCTCCCTCTTGCTGGCGAGCCCCTCCCTGGCCGACCGGATCTTCAAGACCGACGGCTCCACCCTCGACGACGTGACCATCGTGTCCGAGGGCCTGGACGAAGTGGAGTACAAGCCTTCCAAGGGCCGCAAGAAGAAGACGATCGGCTCCCACGAGGTGCTTTCGATCGTTTTCGAAAAGATGCCGCCCCAAATCGACTCCGCTGAGGTGGCGGTCGACAACGAGCTTTACCTGGATGCGGTGAACGACCTGGAAGAATTCCTGGACCGTTTCTCCAAGAAGGGGCCCCGCACCTACCCCTGGGCGGTTCCCTATGCGCTCTACCGGTTGGTCGAGGTCTATCAGGTCGCGGGTGAGTACCCCTTGGTCGTGACGGCTGCAGATCGCGTGCTCGCGGAAGCACCGAGCTCGCGCTATGCGATTTTGGCCCACCTGACCAAGATTGAAGCCCTGCACCTGATGGGCGACGACGCGGCCTTGAAGAGCTCGGTTGCAGCCTTTTCCACTTTTGTGAAGGATCACTCCCTACCCGCTCGCTGGCGTTTGGAAGCTGAGCTGCGCGGAGTGTTGTTCGACAGTAGCCTCAAGGGCTCCAAGCGTCGTGACAAGCTCAACGACGTGGTGTCTGCAGCTGGCAAGACCTCCCCGATCGTGAAGAACCGCGCCATGGTGGCCATCGGCGAGTCCTTCCTGAAGGAGCGCAAGGTCGGGGACGCGGAAAGGATGTTCAACAAGGTGCTCGGCGACCCCAAGGCTGACAATTTCACCCTGGCAGGCGCGCACACCGGTTTGGGTGATTGCTTGTACCAGAAGGCTGAGAAGGTGCAGTCCGAAGGCGACGATGATGAGGCCGCGGCCGGTTTCAAGACCGCGTCCCTCGAGTACATGCGCGTGGTCGTGGTGTATGGCGACCAGGTGCAGTACGTGCCCAAGGCTATGTTCTACGCCGGCCGCTGCTTCCAGGAGCTAGGCGATAGCGAGAATGAGCGTCGCGCCCAGAAGCTTTACGGCAAGTTGGTTCGCACCTACCCCAGCTCGAAAGCTGCCAAAGAGGCCAAGTCCTTCCGGCGTCGCGCCCAGTAGCACTGAGCGAGAATCCACAAAGCGGGTCGCCTTCGGGCGGCCCGCTTTTTTTTTGTCTTGGCCAAACCCGGTCGTGGGGCACTCGCTCCCCGGCCGCAGGCATGTCCGATCAGGCTGGGTTTGTCCACAGGTCTCCCCGGCGCGGTTCGCGGTCTGTTCCTCATGCGGAAGCAAGGTCACTTTGGCCGGGCCCGCCAGGAGATCCAGCCATGACCCAGCCGACACAATCCGATGCCCATTGCCCTTCCGTTGTCCCCGATTCCAGCACTGCCGGCGCGCAGTATGGCGAGGTGGGCTGGGCCGGATTGGAAGAACATCGCGGCAGCCTTCAGCGCTTCCTCGTGGGTCGCAGCGTCGATGAAAATGACATTAACGACATCATCCAGGAGTCGTTCATGCGCGCCGCCCGCTACCGCACCGCTCCCATGGAAACGGGACGTATGAGAGGTTGGCTGATCCGAATCGCGGGAAATGTGCACGTGGACAAATTGCGCAGTCGTTCGCGTGGCCCGATCACCGGGTTGCCCATGGAAATTTGGGAGAACATCCGGGATCGGGAGCCCCAGGAAACTCGTTTTTCATGGGGCGGGGGCGAGGTCGTGATGGAGGAGGCGTTGCAGTGTCTCGACTCGGCCGGGTCTGAAATTCCCGGCCAAGATCGCGACGTTTTGGATGAGTACTACATCCAGCAGGCGGGGACCCATGAAATCGCCGGGCGTCTGGGTGTGACCGCGAGCATGGTCAAGGTGCGCTTGTTTCGAGCGCGCAGGAGGTTGCGAAGCCTACTCGAGAGGCAATTTCGGCTGGTGGATGACCCCGCCTTCGCGTGGGCTTGACTTCATTTGAATTCGCACCCAAGCGCTTGGCGAGCGCTTGCGGGGGCGGACGCGAGTGGTTGCAGCGGGGTCTTCACGGTGCACGCTTGCGCGCGCACGGCCCGCGCGGGCGCGCGCGACTCCTGATCACTGGCGCACTCCTATGTATTTTTGCCTGCAAAATTTGGTTGGATGCTCCGACGCAATCCGCTTCGCGAATTGTGATTAGCGGTTCGGGCATGGGGTATAAATTCAACGTCCCAATTTCAGGACGGCACGGCGCGTCAGGCAACGCGGAGGACGCGCTAAAGCACACTTCCTTCGCTCTCGGTCAAGCCGCGTTGCTTTGCGAGCGTGGGTACAGTGAACGCGCGCTGTGCGTGCTCTACACGTCTTGCATGCATGGAAACTTGACGAAGAAGCAGCGTGAGCGCGTGTGGAACGGGGTGATCACTTGCGCGGGCCGGTGGATCTACGAGCGTGTGGCGCAGTGTTTGTTGACGCCGCTTGGCTTGTCGCACTGACCGTCTCTTGGCTTGCGCGCGCGGTGTTTCGCGCATGAATACGCGCGCATGGAAGCGCATCGGAGTGCATTTTGAAACGGGGCGTGATGCATGCGATAAAAGTTTTTTGCGTTAACACCCGTGAAGTTCTTCACAAGAGGTACCTCCATGAGTGACAATTCCTCTCGAAGGCGTATCCGAGTTTGCGATTCAGGGTGTTGTCACTGGTGTGACACACGTCGCAAGCCGACGGCTTCAGGATTCAGCACGACATCCGAGAAGCGGTCCACCCCTCGGGGT
>JAESRM010000167.1 GCA_016764635.1 Planctomycetota bacterium | reverse complement strand
AACCTGCAATTCCGGCAATGCGCGGGCTGCGCGCTGAAATTCGAGGAGCGGTTGAGCGCTTTGTCAGGAGTGATCCTTAAACGGCCGGGACCCGGAGCATGCAAATTGCAATACACCGGGTCCCGATGGGGTGAGGGGGGTCGCTTGTTTTTTGGGTCGAATCAGTCGTCGGTCTTCGGGGGCGCGGGCGGCGGACCCGGGGTGCCCATGAGTTCGCGGGGGGCGGAGGGCTTGTCACCGGTTTGAGGGTCGGTGTTGGGCTTGGGCGCGTCGGTGTGATTGACGGGGCCTTCGAGCATTTTGACGCGGCCGAGCATTTGGTGGCTTTTGGGGTAGTCCAAGAGAGCTGGGTCGATGGGGATGGCTTCTTCANTGTCCWCAAAGCCCATGACTTCCTCGCAGATCTCACCCAGCTCTTCTTCGAGGACCTCGATGGGCTCTAGTTCGACAGTGCCTTGAATCGGCATGCCAGCTTGCTCCGAGCCCGCGATGGGTTTCACTTCCGGGGGAGGGGTTTGCTCGGGCTGGGATGAGCAGGCCGCGACCAGGCCGCCGGCTGCGATGGCGAGCCCCGCGCGGCGCACGATCGAGCTGGGCTTGATCTTCTTGGGGCTGTCCTTGTAGAGGATGCTGCCCGCCTCGTCGGTGATCAAACGCATGCAGGTATTGCCCTGGCCTTCACGCACCAGATCCTTGACCTCAACGCGGGTCAGCGACTCCCCGTTGTACACGTGCTTCTCGCATTGGGAGCAAAAGCGCTTGGTGTCATCGCCGACTAGTTCACCCCAGATCTTGGGGCACGGGGACTTGATAGAGAGCTTGGGATCGGGCTTAGGCATGGTGATTTCACTAATGGGCTGGGCCGCACTCGATTGTGCGGCTTCCTGCGGATCTGCCGGGAGAACGGAGCAGCGCCTGCACTGGTTGTCCCTTTCTCAGTGTTTTTGCGGCTCCCGGGCGATATGGGCTCAGATAGCGAATCAGGGCCCGCTACTTTTGTATCAACTGGAAGGGGTTTTCAGGGAGTTCCACGTTCAACTCAAACGAGTCCACGGTCAGTTCAACGGCTCCGACGGGTGAGGCAGGGATGTGGGTGGTGGTGCGGAAGGGGAGGGACATGCCGGACACGTCGCGGAAGTCGTCGAAGCCGCTGGAGTAACCTACGCGGCCCATACCGTCCAGGGTCGCAATGACATCCTTGCGGATGACCCGGCCGCTTTCTTCGTGCACATAAAAAGTCGCTGCGGTGGCGGAGCAGTCGCCGGTTCGTACCACCAGGATGGACTTGCCATCGCGGTTCAAGCGCTGGATGACCTGTAGTTTGGGGTACCAATCGGACCAGTCACCGAATGTGGCGAAGTAGTTGTCTATGCGGTAGTTCGCTGCCCTTGCGTCGGTCACCAGCTCGGGTTCTTTGGTGCTTGAGCTGTACCAGATGTTTGTGCCATCGTAGGTCAGGTGCTCGAAGTTTTCGGCGACGGTTGTGTCCGCGCGGAAGAGATTCGGCCAAGCGGTCAAGTGGGTGACAGTTCCTTTGAGTCCGAGTTTCTCGATGGTTAGGGTGTTGGTGACTTGCAGGGGKCCCAAGGTTTCAAGCAGGTCGATGCGGTGGGCKRYTKYRWCTTTTGCAATGACCTGATCGGTTGTGGGCAGATCCTGCTTGGGATCGAAGCGGAACTCTTGGCCTTCACCGAGGCGGAAGGAAACAACCTGCCCGGCTTCGTCGCGTTCGAAGTAGACGATCACCGACGGCGCGTCGCGGAATTTCCAACGATCGTCGCCCATGTAGACAAGCTTGGTCACGCGCCTGCCGGGGGTTTCGAGAGCCAAGTCCTTGCCGTCGCGCACGAATGCTTGGTAGCGGTGGTTCTCATCCTCGGAGTAGTAACCCATGTACTGCTCGAAGGGCGGCGCGAGTTCGTTGGGGTCGAATTCGGCCCCTAGGAACAGTTCGCTCAGGACTTCCTCAACCCGTAGGCCCGTGGAGTTGCCACGGGATTGGGTGAAGTACAGGACGATGGTTTTTTGTTCGGGGAAGACCCAGGCGTGGGTGCCGTCGGAGCCGCTGTGGCCGAAGGCTTTGAGTACGGTTTTGCTGGAGTCGCTGGCCTTGGGCCCGGTCCAAACTTGCATCAGGAAGCCATAGGACGTTTTCAATCCGAGCAGGCCTGTGGAGGCGGGGAAGGGGAATTCGTTGGGCGTCAAGGCCTTGCGCGTGAAGCGTGAACGCAGCAGACGGCCTTCGCGCGAGCGACCCTTCTTCATCCAGAACTCCATGAATAGTGCGTAGTCTTCAAGGGTGGAATAGAGGCCTTGTGATCCCAGAAAGAAGGGGAACAAGGGCGGCTCGTCCGGACCCCAGAAACGGTTCCACGTTCCTTGGGCTCCGCCGTACTTGACGCAACCGCGCTGGCGCAGGTGATGGTCCTCCGTCATGACACAGGCGGTATCGGCCATGCCCAGCGGCGTCAGGAGCCGGCTCTGTACAAAGTCAGCGGCGGTCATGCCGCTGACTTTTTCGATGACCGCCGTGAGCGTGTCCGTACCCTGATCGCTGTATTGGAAGGCGCTTCCCGGCGCAAAGTCCAACTCGTACTCAGCGCCCAATTGAGCCACGGCCTGAATGCCGTCGAGTGCTTTCAGGCCCTTGCCGAGCAGGAGCGAAAGCGGCAGCCCACTCGTATGCGAAAGCAGATGCTGAATCGTGATCTCGCCAGACCCTTCCCCAGCAAAGGCCGRCAAATACTTGCTGACCAGATCGCTGAGCTTGAGCTTCTTGTCCGACGCAAGCATCAGAATACTTGTGCCGATCAAAGGCTTGGTCATTGAGCGCACACAGAACACATTGTCCGTGCCCATGGCCACACCTTGCTCCTGATCTTTCAACCCATAGCCCTCGTGCAGAATCGAACGGCCGTTTCGAATGATCATCAACTCGGCCCCGACAATATCGCCATCATCCACGAAACTTTGCACAAGGTCCTGCAAGCGCTGCATCGCCTTGGGCGAGACACTTTCTTCCAACGCTGTGGAAGGGGGGAAGGCCGGTCCTTCTTGCGGAGTCGGGTCCTGGCTGGCGAATAGGGAAGTGGAGAGGGCCAAGCCAAGGGCGAGGCAGCGAAGCGGGGTCAAAGGATTCATACTTTCGAGGATAGAGGTTTGGAGCGTTCTTAGGAGTTAGGCTACGTCGTAAGCGAGGCCGCATTCATGTTATTCATGCGGGGGGCGGGACGAAGTGCCCCTTTTTCACCAGCATTAGTGCCATGACCCGAGCCCATTCTTACGGCAAACCAAGGAAAGCGGCTAATCCCCGTCTCATCTTTTTCCCAATCTTGCAGGGCCATCTTGCCAAGACGCGCCGTCCACTGTCCCTTGGATTTCAATTCTAGAGTCTCGGGCCCCGTAGCCCGTGGTTTGTATGGCTCCCAGGCAAGTCCAGGCTCGCCCGTGTTACAATGCTCCCGCGCAGCAAGAGCACCATGGACTTTCACCGTCAAAAGACAACCCACGATCCTGTGACGCATTTTGTGGGCATGCTGATTTGCTGGTCGAATCGACTCATGTGCCTGCTCGCGGTGGCCATGATCCCCGTGGTCTTCGTCGTCCCAGGGTCCCTCAGGTGGGCCCATGCGATCTGGCAATACGCAGCCTTTGTGCTGGTCATGTACGTGCTGGTCTTTGGCCGCAATCAGTCCACTTACAGGTCCGGAAAGCGCACGCCTCCTTGGCTCTAACCAGCGCACGTATTTTTGTATCCCATCCTGGCGAGCCATTGCCTCGATTGTTGAAGCCAATGACCCATTCATTTCAATTGAGGCCTTTCATTCAGGCCTGTTTGTTAGTCGCAATCCCCACAGGTGCCCTGATGACCTCGTGTGCAGATCCAGACGCATCGTACATCGACATCAGCCCAATTTTCGAGCGAGCCCACTGGGGCAATGGGCTTCCGAGCAGCTCTATGCAGGGGTTTCATWAACTCACACAAAAGCAGTTCTGCTGGGTGCCAGACTCCAGCCAGGAAGAAGCCCACGCGCTCTTAGCCACCCAGACTTGGTTGGAGCTGAGCGCAGGTGAGGCCAGTCGATTTGGCTACAGCCGCTTGGATCCGCAAGCGGGGGTCATCGTTCTGTTGCGTGGTGAAGAAGCCATGGCTAGGGCTTATGACATGGTGCTCGCAAAATCGGATCGATTGAATGTCTGGCACAAGGATGGAATCGTAGCGGTCTTCCAAAGTTCAACGCGATCTGAAGTTCAATGTACGCGGCGTTCCCGCGCCGCCTTGGCCATCCTGCCTAAAGCGCCGAAAACAGTTTACTCATCAGCCTTTTGGGCGACCATCGGCGGAGTCCACTGACCGAAAGTACCCGCACCAGTAAGTTAGAATCTGTCGCTCTAGACCCATCAAGTCAGACATCGAGAGACTGGAGCCCCGAAGGGGAGCCGGCAGGTCAAAAGCCAGGTATACCCAAAAGCCGTGGGCATTTCCTTCCGGTGTGTGAATCGGAAGTGAGGGGCCCCAAGCCCACGCCAGTTGCTGAATTCGCTTGAGGGTCGTAGGGTGAGGCCATGCAAGTTGGGCCTACATCCGCAAACCCCAGAGTTACAACGAATCAACGCATCCTGGCAATCTGCGGCGGTTTCGTGGTTCTTGCGGTGCATGCGTTTTTCGGAATGCTCTACATGCTCGGATCGACCCTGCCCGCATTCGACGGGCACTCCACTTTGTATTGGGCCGCAGTAGCAATCCCTTTTTCATTGATGGCTGGCGTCGCATGGGCCCGACGCCGAGTCTTCCCAGGGAGGACGGGCCACTGGGTCTACAAAGCATGGCTCAAGGCGTTCATTCCAGCCGTAGTGCTCGCGGTATTGGCCCTCTACTTCAACTGGCCAATCACGTTGAAGGGCTGGGACGGCCACGGCTTCGGAGCCTCAGGCGCGGAAGGCAACGCCATGCTCTTCCCCTGGCTGCATACGATCCTCTGGATCGGATCGGGCCCCCTCTCTCACAAATTCCAGTCAAGAAGCTGACGGACGCCCGTCCAATTGTTGCCCAGCGATCCCACCACAAGCCAAAATGGAGCGGCCAAAGGGACTCGAACCCTCGACCTTCCGCTTGGGAGCTGACGATGATTGGGCCTCAGGTGGTTGCCCACCCCTTGAGAATCGAAAATCGGCCCTGCCCAAGCTCACGGGTGCCGGCAGTGGAGTATAGTGGCCATATGGTCCCCAAATTTCTCGCACTTGCCCTACTTGTGTTGTGCGGCTGCTCGTCAGAGAGTTCGAGCGCCGGGCAACCCCCGAGTTCTGGGGGGGTCACCTTGCCGGACTATTTTGCCGTCATCAATTCAGGCGATATGGCCGAGTTTGTGGCTCTTGATGGTAGCGCTCGAGGCCCGATCGCTGACTCCTTCAACTTCCCCGGGTTTCTTTCTAGAAGCGGGCATTTGTCCGGGGATGGAAGCCTGTTCATAGGGACTTTCCACCAGCCCGTTCGAGCCTTTTTGTTTCGCGTTGGCGGTGGTGGGGTGGGGCTGTTTTCACACTCCCTTGCCGACAGTGTCTCTGGCGTACATTGGGCTCCAAAAGGCGACACCGCCTTACTGCACTACTCCACTTCTCAATCAACGTTTGACACTTACCTAGCAAAGAACACCTCCCCTTACTCGCAACAGATCAACCCCACGGACCACTTGTTTGTGTTTGAAGGTTGGTCCCGAGATGGATCCATGTTGGCGGTCCGCGATTTCGATACGGCCCTGAACACGATCACATTGAAGGTCCTTTCCTCGACAGGGGTGCCTCTTACGGACTTGGAAAGTGGAGGCGCGTATACCGGGCAGGGCGTTACATGGGCACAGGATTACATGGCCTACCCGGTCGAGCGAGATTTTGCGGGCACTCCCTATGTTGCCCTCAATCAGTTCACCCAGTCGACGGGTTCATCGGATTTGCTGTTGGCCCCTGGTTTGGCCTACCAAGGATCTCGCTACTCTCCCGATGGAAGTTGGCTCGCGGTTCGGTACCAAGGTCAGCCCCCTCAATTTGCTCGAGGCGTCCTTCTGTTTCCCCAGGCCAACACAGCCAATCCAATCGACTTTGTGCAAAGTGATGTCGACGCGAATTCTGTGCGGCTCATGGATTGGTCCCCTGATGGCAATCGGATTGCCCTGGTCTATGCAGGCGCCATTTCAGGAACCTCTGAACTCTCTGGGCAGCGGCTAGCGCTTTGCGGAACGGACGGAATCCAGCAGCGGATCCTCCAAGACCCGCCCGTCGGCTCCACAATCCAAGGATTGGCCTGGTCTCCGAGTGGCCGTTATCTTGCATTCAATAGTGATCACCAATTGGGCGGAGAACAAAAACTCTACCTGGTGGACACCGCCGGTTCTCTCTTACCCGTGCTCTTGCCCGCTGCAGCAGTCGGTCGTGCTACGGATCTCTTGTGGTCTGGAGATTCAGAGTGGCTGTACTCAAGGCACTTCTCTGGCTTTGACGAGTTCTTAGTGGGCACGCAATTGCCCGATCCAACGGGCTATGAGGTTTTGGCCGATAACGTGAACGGATCACAAAGCGCTTACCCAGCTCTACAGGGAACTCCGGGTCGCCCTGGCGTCGTCTTTGTTCGCCGGGACACCGCCACCAACTCCGATGAGGTGATTTACCTGGAAGGCAGCAACCCCTCCGGGCAAGTAACCCTCACCCAGCCTTCGCAAGCCGGGCAACAGATTCGCGTAGGGCAACTATGGGTTCGCGGACCCACCTCGGGACTCTAGCTGCTTTCTTCGCACTTCTCTTCCACTGCAAAGGATGTGCGCTGCGTGGTTACCTGCGATCTGTCAGATCCTGCCTCTCCCGGAGTCGGCAAGTGAGGTGGGATGCATTCACCGCGGACTAATCGACCACAAGCCCAAGTCCTCATGGCAGCTGCCGCCCAGCCAATCCCTCTAACCGCTTCTCAGCCGCGAGTTAGAGTGGAGCGGCCAAAGGGACTCGAACCCTCGACATTCAGCTTGGGATGTTGGCGCTTTGCCAACCGAGTTATGGCTTAGGTCTTTCGGGGACTGGCCTGTTGGGCTTGCAGGCT
>JAESRM010000349.1 GCA_016764635.1 Planctomycetota bacterium | reverse complement strand
CGTGACCCTGGAACAAGCGCTCAGGAGCTAACCGGGGATCTTTGCTACGGCACCGTATCCCCGGTTAGCGCCAGGGGGGCTGTAATTCCGCCTTGCTGGGGGAGCGGGGGCCTCAAGCATTTGGGGAATCCTGTCGAATGGACGATAGGTGTGGACTCATCCACGCGAACCCCCATGTCCCAACCCAACGATACAACCAGCCCGGATACCCCCCGCAACGCCTTTCCTAAGGACATTGACACCCTGCTCGTACTGGGCGGGGGAGGCATGCGCGGCATGGCCCACGTGGGTGTTCTGCGCGCCATGCGGGAACTGGGCATCGGATTCGATGCCGTCGTGGGAACCAGCATCGGATCCCTGATCGGCGCCATGGTCGCCAGTGGCCAAGAGTTGGACGACATCGAGAGGTTCGTCTGCAGCCTCAAGAAGGACGACTACTTCCGGCTTAACGCGATCAAATTCCTGTTCAAAGGCATTCGCACACCCAGCGTCTACCAGGGGAATACCTTCCGAGCCAGCCTGGAAGAGATCCTAGCGGACGGCCAATTCTCGGACCTTAAGATGCCCTTCTGGTGCAACTCGGTTTGCCTGGAAACCGGCGGCAACCTGTTCTGGGGCGCACCCGGATACGATGACCTCTCCCTAGTCGACGCCGTCTACGCCTCCTGCGCCCTGCCTGGAGTCTTCGAACCCTTCGAGCGCGATGGCCGGCATTACATGGATGGGGGCATTGTGGACCCCTTGCCCCTGCGTTGGGCGCGCATGCTAAAGCCCAAGCGCATCATCGCGGTGGACCTGTCAATCAAAGGATCCTTCTCAGCACCCAAGTACAAAAAACGCGCCATCGGCGCCCTGTTCCGCTCCTTCGAGATCACCCAGGAAGTCATCGTGGAGCAGATGCTRCACATGCACGGGGGCAAGGGCGTGACYCTCATYCARCCCAARGTCGGGCATCTGCACCGCTTCGACTTTGACGAGGTWCCCGCYGTGATCGAAGCYGGSCGCGTGGCCGCMGARCGCGTRCTKCTCGCSCACCACCTGACCCGGGAAACAGTCAACGTGGACGGCCAGGACGGCCTAGCCTGCCCCGTCGAGCCCCGCGACTACGTGAACGTACACCTGGACCCCAGCGCCTGCGTCGGCTGCGGCATGTGCTCCATGGTCTGCGAAAGCGACGCCTTCGACGGCCTCAACGGCAGCCCCGCCCAAGTCCTCAAACCCCGCAACTACCAATGCACCCGCGACCACGCCTGCGTCCGAAACTGCCCCACCTCCGCGATCCGGCTGAGCAACCTGTGAGCGACGGGTGGAGGGCATGTCAGGAGGGGGATTCTAGGCCCTACCACCACGACATTCACACATTCGCTTCAAGTTGACTCCAGCCCGCCCTAGGTCGGGGCAGGGCTTGGTCCGTGACTTCTAGGTGTCGATGCGCTCCACATGGAGTAGGGCGGTTGAGGGGTGGAATCAGGCTGTATGCGCCGTGGACTCAACTTGGGTTGGCTATTGTCTATAAGAGGCCTAGTCGAGCAAAACTTCTTCGGTAACTGGATCAGYTATCAGACCGACTACCATTTCGACTCTTGGACCCAGGTGTATTCCAGTGATGTTTTTGCCAGATTCGGAGCGCAAGGCTCCAAGAATACAGTTGCCGCACTAGAACCCCGAAAATTGATCTTGAGCCAAGGGGGTACGCAAGACGAGAGGGTCATGGTGACCACCTTCCTGGGCCGGGACCCAAACTCAGAAGCATTTCTGAGACACTTGGGCCCCGATCTGGTCATGTCCCGTTACGCCGTACCCCTGTTGGGACACGGGGGGGAGTTTGCGACACTTGAAGCCCATCTAGCCCCTTAGCCGGGTATTATCCGTGGGCCACCAGTTCCTTGGGGCGAATCAAGACCCCGAGGGTCGCTCAAAGCCCCATTGCAGGCCCCTCGCACCATGGCGACGACCACAAAACTTCACTTCTCGAGATTCGAGTTCAAGTACCTGCTGCCCCTGGCCCTGCGCCAGGAGGTGGAAGCAGAGCTGGCTCATTTTGTGGACTTTGACCCGTTCGTGGCGAAGCAGCCCGATCACTGCTATTTGGTGCGCAGCCTCTATTGGGACGATGACCGGCTATCGGCCTTTCAGAATAAGATCGACGGGCAGATGGTACGTAGTAAGTTCCGCATCCGCACATACACGGACGATCCTCAAGCGCCGGTTCCGCGTTTTTTAGAAATCAAGGGACGCCACAACAACTTGGTTGTCAAGCACCGGACTCCGATAGATGCCGGCGTTGAGGAGTCCATGGTCCGTGGGGACGACTTGGCCGAATTGGTCATGACTCGTTGCCCCGAAGGTCCGATTCACCAAGAGTTCATGTTTCAGCGCTACCGCCGTCGGATCAAGCCTTATTGCTTGATCGACTATCAGCGACGTCCATACGTGAGCCGGTTTGATCCGGATTTTCGGTTGACTTTCGACTCCGAACTACAAGCCACCCAAACCGACTGCTTGTTTCCCAAAACCACCGACCGATCCCGCAGGATCGTGCCCGGATACACCGTGATGGAAGTGAAATTCCGTCACCATCTGCCCTCCTGGTTCCATCGAATCATCCAAGGCTATCAGCTAAGGCGCCTTTCCTTCTCCAAGATTTGTGAAGGAACCATTGTCTTAGAGATCGCTGAAGACGATTGATGCCGAATTGCCCCGCTCCCCCCAACTAACGTCATCCCATGTACCTCGCATTGCTTCAAGGTTCACCCTTCGGTGCCAAGACCGAAGAAACGCTAACGAACCTGTTCGCGCTGACCCCGCAAGAAATCGTCCTAAACTCCATACTGGCGACAGTACTGGGTGTGATTATAGCTTCGATATACAGATCTACCCATAAAGGTCTTTCGTACAGCCAGTCTTTCACGCAGACGATCGTTTATGTATCCCTCGTTGTGGCCCTGGTCATGATGGTGATTGGCGCAAGCTTAGCCCGTGCATTTGCGCTGGTCGGTGCGCTGTCGATTATCCGATTCCGGACAGTGGTTAAGGACACCAAGGACACTTCTTTTGTGTTTGCTGCTCTTGCGTTAGGTATGGCTGCTGGTACCTCCAACTATCTATTGGCCGGTACTGGCCTTGTGTTCATCTCTGCGATCACATGGATCATGACGCTCACGAATTTTGGGGCCTTGTATAAGAGCGAATTCATTCTCCGCTTTGTTTTTGATCAGGATGGGGACTCCAGCGCTTACTTGGAGCGTATCAAGGAATCGGCCAAACGATCAAACCTCCTGAACATTGAGCCGTCTGGCGATGGGAGCCTCCTCAAGTTGACCTATGATATTCAGCTTGACAAGGAAGCCGATACCCAGAAGTTTGTCGCTTCACTTAGTAAGGCACCCGGTGTCAGCGAAGTGATCCTTATCGTTTCGAAGAACGACATCGACTACTAGCTGGAAAAGCAATGCGTACCGAGAGTTCCGCACCCCAACAGGTGGAGATCCCTTGCCAACCCCTTGCGAGTTGGCGAGTGGAGTTGCGAGGGTCTATGCATGTATACTCAGGATGGTCAGGTGTCGTGGGATGAATAAGGTTCTAAACGCAATTCGACTGTTTTCCATGTTGCTAGCATTGGCAGCCGTTGGGGCTTGGGCAATGTGGGAATGGGCTCCACACCAGGTCCAGATGGCGGAAGATGCAGTTATTCAGCGCTATATGCGCGCATCCAGCCAAGGGTTGTCTCGCGCGAGAGAAGTCGGCAAAGCCGGTGATTGGGATAAGGCTGTAGAGCTGCTTGAGGACCAGGCAGAAGAACTCAGACGGTATAAGAAGCTAGACCGACTCTTTCGACTGCGTCGGAGGACGATTCAGCAATTGGCTGTCGCCGCAGCAAAGGCAGGAGATCCGTTACGGGCATCCAAATGGGTAAGGAAATTTCTCAAAGACGACCCGAAGGATATTCCCCTAGCAATTCAGAGTGCAGACTTACTGATTGCTGCGGATTCTATTGAAGCCCATATCGCGGGTCGCAAGCAGTACTCTGAACTCTTTGCTTGGCTTCCGTTGGTGTCATCCATAGCTAAAGGTCACATAGGACAGTTGGCGATTCACGCCAACCAGGATGATCTAGTACAGGCTCTGGCCCAGCATTTAGAGCATGTGGAGAGACCAGCGCAAGTGATGCAGAACCTGCAGTTTGGTTGGTTTTTCCGGTCTGGGGGAGAGGTTGACTTGTCGAAGAGCCCTCGCACTCCTCTCAACCCCCTGAGGGATGGTGGGGGGCTACTCATCCCCTTCGAGGTGCCTACGCAGTCTCGATTCCTGCGTTTAGATTTTCCCGCTTACTCGGTGGCGGAACTGTCCAGCGCTCGCATTGATTTTGGTACGGAAATCGCTCAGCTTGCGGAGCCTATTCAGATGGCGGGGCTCGAGTGGCGGGATGATAAGTTGTCGGCCGTAGGAAGGGCCTCGTCCTGGGCAGTGTACGCTCTACCAATAGTCCTGGGAGAAGGAAAGTCGAAAGGGACTCTAAGATTCAATCTTGCTGAGCTTCCGAGCTGGCTAGAGCCGCACCTGGGGAGCGCTGCAGGCCGGTCTCTCCAGAACCTCTGTATTGAGCAGGGGGAGTGGAAGAAGTATGGCTTGCTGAGGAGGTCTTGGATTCGTTCCAGGGAGAGCACACCTATTCGGATTCGGGGGGCAAAAGGATCTCCAGTTTTTAAGCACACAATGAAGAAGATAGGAATGGCCGTTGAGTTCAACTGCCACGTGCAATTTACACCTTCCACCAGTGAGCTAGTGGTGGTCCTTCCGCTCGCACTTGGAGATGTTTTGAAATTGGACCGCTTTGATTTGCACTGTGGGGCCACACAGGTTCAATGGAAAGCAGGGGATGAAAACCGTGGATTTGTCATGGATGGCATCGAGTGGTTGGATGGTTTGGGACTCGTCACTAAGGATCGGCCTCAAATACGTTGGAAAAGTGTGGGATCTGCTTCTGTGAACAGCCTTAATTTGCGGGGACAGGTAAAATGAGTCTGCTGAACAAGACTTGGCGATGGAGTCTCATCCTCACGGCGCCGATAGCTTTCGTGTTTTGCATTTGGCTGTGGAATACTTTGGATCGCTGGCAGGATTTCGGACTTCGTCACCCGACCACCGAGAATTTTACTCTGGAGCGCGTTGGCCGAATGGAGGCTGAACACTTGATTCGACTCGGGAAGGTTCTTGGGACAGGGTCCAAAGTTGCTGACCGTATATCTGAGTCTGGGTTGCGTGCCGTTCAGTTGTTTGTGCCACAGTCCTCGATTGGGGCGTTGGAGAGTGAATTGCCAGACTCTGGCTTCAAGTACAAGGACGCGAGCCTCGTCTATGGGGGAGGCTTTCAGGAAGTGGAAGTTCGCTTCAGGGGGGACTCCGCCTATCACTGGGGCTATTGGAAAAAGTCATGGAGGGTCAAGACAAGACGAGATGTCCTGTTTGAGGGTATGCGCAAGTTCAATCTTGTAGCGCCGCGCACCCCAGAGATGCTCAATAACCACCTAGGGCATAGATTGGCCAGTATTATGGGGCTTATCGCTCCGAAGTCTGAAGTCGTTCCTTTGATATTGAACGGTGAATTCACAGGCGTCTATGTCCTGACAGAGCAGCTGGAAGAGTCAACAGTGCGTAGGGCAGGGAAAATGCCAGGTGATGTGTACTCGGGGGATTTGGCTGTGCGCGAAGCCTTCTCGGGGATTTTACCCATGCTTTTTGAGAATCCTACCACCTGGGATAAAGTAGCGATTAACAACCATTTTGACGCCAATGCACTCGATCCTTTAGAGCGACTCGTGGCTGTATTGGCCGGCATCGATTCGGAGGTGAACCAGGAGGAGTTGTCTAGCCTTCTCGATTTGGAAGCGTTCGCCAGATTCAGCGCATTTGAAGCGTTGGCAGGAACGGTCCACTACGACATTAGCCACAACTGGCGACTTTACTACGACCCTTGGCGCAATAAGTTCGTACCCATCGTCTGGGATCCTGTTGCGTGGACTAGGGGATGGCGCCATAAGCCTTGGCTTCGATTTCGATCGGATGTGATTTCAAGCCCGCTTCACGAGGCTCTCTTTCGGAACGCGGACTTCTTGCGCCAGAGGGAGCAAGCATTCCACCAGTTTTTCACCGAGGGTACCGCAGATAAATTCTTGGCGGAAGTCGCTCAGATCATTGATGCCGTCCACCYCTTGGTCGATATTGATCCAGACATCGTCTACAGGTTGGATGTTCTTGCGGCTTCGGAGGTTCATGAGGCTCTCAACGAGTTGGAAGAGTACATCCGGTTGGTATTTAGAAAGCAAAAGGCCGTGCACCTGGGAGGTGCCGGATCCGGCGTAGATTACGCGACTTTGGGGCCCGACTCTTGGGCCGTTCAAATTAGCGGTCGGCAGCAGGTAGAAAGATTGACGTGGAGTTTTATGGAGCCGATCAGGGGCCCCTTGCGCTGTAGAGTCAGTTGGACCACTGTGCAAGGGGATCACTCAGTAGACCTCACTGGAGCACTTTCGGTTTCGGGGAGCCAGGTTCACTTAGACGCTGGGTTGATAAGCAACGCCATCGTCGTCGCGCCCTCGATGCGAGCGGGGGACGTTAAGCACAATTACCTTAGGCATGAACCTGGCTATTACGAAATCACGATTGACGGACTGCCACGCGGCAACATTCTCTTGGATCTTGTAGCCAGGTTTGTCGGTAACAGGCACCGTACTGCTAGAGTCCGTAAAAGTATTCGTACTAGTGTCATGGGAGCCACAGCTCGATTGGTGCCCGAGGTTCGCCTGATGGAGCCGACAGTCTGGAGTGGCTCCGTTCTCATTGAGGGCGAGAACTTTATTCAGGATTTGATCATCAAGCCCGGGACCATCGTGCGTCTGGGCCCTGCAGCCAGTGTCATTGTTGAGGGGCGCGTCCGAGCCAATGGAACGAAGGACCAGCCGATCTCCTTTATTGCTGCTCAGCAGGCCATGGACCCTTGGGCAATGGCCCCCATCTCATCGACAACCTCTTTTGGGGCCCGGTCGACCCATTTTATCTTGAGGCCCATACCCTTAGCGATATCCATGATATCTTCCAGGGCG
>JAESRM010000166.1 GCA_016764635.1 Planctomycetota bacterium | reverse complement strand
GGTACTTCCGGACAATCCCCCTAAACCGCACGCCAATGGCAAACACGGCACTCTACCGTCGCCTCCGCTCAGTCCTTGACGTCCAAGGCATCCTCGGCGATCTGCTTGGTGCCCGCTTCATAAAGGTGCAGCGGATCCTGGGGCAGTTCGATGCCTGTGGCAATCTCCTTGGTGAAGTCGCGCCACAGATTACGGTCCAAGCCCGTGCGGTCCCCGGTCCCCTTCTTGGTCACCGCGTCGTGGCACTTGCGCAGCCATTGCTGTCCGAGCAAGCCGTCGTAGTTGAGGATGTAGTAGTACGTAACCCAACCCTTGGCCATGTGCAGCTGATTGAGTCTGTTCAAAGGCACGATCGCACAGGCTTCCATGGTCGGGGCGCGCAGGGACAGTTTGAAGAAACGCTTCTGGAAAGAGTCCCCTTCGAGCACGCGAGTTTTTTCATCCCCGATGGCCTGATCCTTGTATGTGGCCTTGGCGAAGTTGGTGCAACGCATGTTGTTGACCCCCAATTTCTCGAAGCTCAGATAGCGGGACACGGTTTCCCGTATTACCGGCAAAGCCGGTTTGACATTGAGGGCATCCGATCGGTTGTAGTGCATCGAAGCGAGGCCGTGGCCGAGCTGGTGAACCACCATCCCTCTCAGCCCTCCGAGTTGATTCTTCATGAATATTAGGAACAAGGGCGCTTTTTTATCCCTCTGCAATGTGGAACCAGTCGCCGTCATATCCCAAACATCATCATTTGACGCAGTCTTGTTGTAGTGGGCCTCGTAAAGTTCCTTCTGAAGCTCCCCATCATCTGGGCCAATAAAGAACTCCTGAAAGACCCCGTTTGGAATGATCGGGACTTCCCCATCTTGCTCTGCAACAAACTCCGGAAACGGATCGATCGCTACGGCACGGAATAATTCGATGGTCTTCTCTCCAAGTACTGCAAGCTCCTTGGCCTTTTCGTCTGAGATCCCTTCCTCCCCGGTCAAGTAAATGAACCGCAGATGGTTGCTCTCTATCTTGTGGAAGATCAACTTCTCACTGATTTCAATCTCGACCACTTCTACTTTTGCATCCTCTGCCGATTTGAGGTCCGCGAGCGTGCGGTCGTCCTTTTCCTTGTTCCGAATGTGGCTCACTGCCTTTTCTAACTCGGCCCTCAGAGCCGCACCCATCGGATTGAAGAGCTCGCTACTTTCCACGTAAAACACGAGGCTTTCCCACTTGAGGAGCAATTGATTCCGGGTCTTGTTCCACTTTTCGGGGCTCAAGGGTTGCTTCAACTTCTTGAGTTTGTTGCGCAGTTTGACAACATCCTTGCGGCGCCGATCAAGATCGCGACACAAGGAAAACAAGCCTAAATCGTAGACCTTGGAATTCTTGAAACCGGTTCCATCCGGGTTCTGCAGGAAGTCCCACGGGATCTTAGCCACATACTTCGAGTACTTCTTAATCGCTTTGCGCTTGCCACCTTCCGTGAACTCATAGGGAGCCCGCGCGAGCACCTTCGCGAGCCTTGCCTTGCGCGGCAGAACGACACGATAAAAGTACATGGGCCGCCCTTCCTTGACCCCACCCTCGCTGGCCACTTCACCGGTAAGGTGCAATTCACCCCCCACCTCGATTGCCGGAACCTTCTTCAAGAATGCCTTCTTGGCTTTGGCATCCTTTGCCTTCAAGTGCATCTTGACAACAGGATGTTTTTTGTTTTCTTGTGCCGAGGCCCAAGCGGGCTGAATGGCGGAGATGCAAACAAGGCTCAGAAGGAGGAGAGATTTCTTCAGACTCATGGGAGACGTCAAGGGCTGAGGTGGAGAGGAGGGGATCCCGTGCAGGGTACCGGTTTTGACGAAAGTACATGGCCGGTGGTTCGCWCATACACACTTATATAGGTATCGATACACGTACCAGGGACCCTTGAGACAAGATTCCCTGGTTTCGGTGGTAGGATCTACTCCCCCGCCCTCTCCCCGCTCCGCACATGCGTAAAATCCTCCCCTTCATGCTTTTGGCCGTCCTGGCCATGGGCGCCTACTGGATTCTTAGCCCCAAGGGCTCCGGCACAACGGACGAGGGGCTCGACCCCGCAATGGCCTCCATGGCCCCGGAAGCGGGCCTGGGCCCGGCCTCTCACCTCGTCGCGAGTCCAGAATTGGGTGCTGAGGACCTTCTACAAGGCCAAAAAAGCACCGCCCAGCGGCAATCAGCCCAGGCCACGGGCCCGCGCATCCAGATTCGAGTGACCCTGCCCGAAGGAAGCCCCTTCGACCCCACCCTGCGCGTGGTCGCCCTACCGCGCAAGGCCGTGCGCAGCGGCGGAGGCCGCAAGCCCCTGGACGCCCTAGCCCTCGGCCAGGAGCTGGATTACCCCTGGAGCTCCGCCCCCGTGGGCGCGGACGGCGTGGCCCAACTGGCCATCGACCCCAGTATCGAAAAACCCTGCCTGGTCGTGGACGGGGAGTTCCTCTRCCTGAAACGCAACGTTCCCGTTAAGGGATTGGACCCGGTGCAACTGCATCCCGAGCTCGGAGCGAGCTTGTCCTTAACCATGACGACCCCCGACGGGCTGCAGCCCGAAGGCGAAGTGCGCTTGATGGGCGCGAACATGTCGGGGCAGACCATGGGTTTCAGCTCACGCATCTCCCCCGCCTCACAAGGCCTGTTCCGCGGCCTGGCTCCGAATCTCAACTGGATGGTCCTACCCCAGTTGGAACAACACTTCACCCACGGAAAACTCGGCGTCAAATTATCTGCGGGCGAGCGCCGCCACATCCAACTGGACTTGATCATGGGCTGCCTGGTCGAAGGCACCGTGGTGGATGATGATGGAAAGCCCATGCCCAAAATCACCGTCAACCTGGTGAACAAACAACCCTGGGCGCGCATGCTCGGCAAGATCGAAGCCAAGACTGACGAACAAGGCCACTTCTCCCTGGGCCGCATGGGCCCGGGTACGCAAACCCTCGAAGCGCAAAAGCAAGGGCGCCTCACCGCCAAAAGTCCCGAGCTCGATTTGGTGGACGGCGAAGTTCGCGGCGGGGTCCAATTGGTCCTGAGCCTGGGCGCCACAATCTCCGGCACGGTCTACGGTCCAGACGGGATTCCCGCGCGCAAGGTGCAGGTCACGGCCTCGCGCAATACTCGCACGCAACGCTTCAGACCCGGTATGTCGGGGCGCAACTCGAATGCGAACAAGGCCACCTCCGACAAACTGGGCCACTTCGAAATCACAGGACTGCAGCAAGAGAAATATTCGATCAAGGCCAGGAAGGGCGGGCGCGGCAGCCTGGGCGGCAAGGCCAACCTACGCGCCGCATTGGCCGCGGTCGAAGCCGGCGTCTCTGGAATTCGGTTGGACCTGGAAGCCCCCCACATCCTGACCGGCCGCGTGGTAGACGAACAAGATCAAGCCGTCACCGCCTTCCGCATCCGTGGCAAATCCGTTGAGAGCGGGGGCCCCGAAGAGAGCGAGTCCTTCGAAAGCGAAGACGGTACTTTCCAATTTGAAAAATTGGGTGAAGGCCGTTGGAACATCAAAGCCAAGGCCGAGGGCTTCCATCAGGAGGCCAATTACACCGTGCTATTGCCCAGGGGCGATGGCCCCTTGGTCATCGTACTGCAGCGCGAAAGCTCGATCGCCGGCCAAGTTCTGTCCCCCAGCGGCTCCCCCATGCCCGGCGCCATCGTGCGCGCCGACTCCGGGGAAGGCCGCCGCAATTGGGGCCCGAAACGCGGCCCGCGCGCGGACGCGGACAAGCAAGGGAACTACATTCTGGAGGGCTTGGCCCCGGGCGCCTACCACATAGTGGCCTCGGCCAAGGGCTGGGCGGATAGCGCACAGACCACGGTGGAAATCACGCCCGGCCTCGAGGCCCAAGGCGTCGTATTGCAGATGCGCACCGGCGGCAGCATCTCTGGTTTGGTGCTCGAAGCCGATGGCAGTCCCATGGCCGGACGCCGCGTGCATTGGGGTGAAAACGCCATGGGCTTTGGCAACCGCGACGAGACAAAAACCGACAGCGCGGGACGCTTCAAATTCAAGAACGTGACGCCCGGCGAGTGGCAGGTCAGTGCCGCGCCCAGCTTCGAGGAAATGGGCGATCGCATGCAGGGCCGTTCCGGCGCTGAGGTCATGGGCGTGCTCATGGATGGCTTGCTCACCAAAACCGTGCAGGTCTTCGAACGCGAAAACACCCACGTGGAATTGGGCGGCGACCCTAAAGCCCCCATCAAAATCACCGGGCGCGTACTGCATCACGGCCAACCCGTGGAAGGCGCCGAGGTGTACGCAGTCACCGAAGGCAAGGCCATCGTCGAGGGCATGAAATCCACCAAGTCTGCCTCCGACGGTTCCTTTGAGCTCATCCTGGATCGCCCTGACTCCTATGTCTTCAGCGCCAGGTCCAAAGCCCTCGGCATGGAGATCCTGGTGACCGTGCCCGCCGCCACCCAATGGAACGTGGACCTGATCATCCCCTCGGGAGGCATCACCGGCACGGTGCACAACGCCGAAGGCAAACCCACGCCGGGCATTCGCCTCTCCTTGCAACGCAACGATGGACTGGGCCGCATTCGCTGGCGCGGAAGCCAGGCCACAACGGACGTGGCGGGCCAGTACACCTTCGACGGATTGGAACCGGGCGAATACACCGTGCGCGCCAACACGGCCACGTTTGGCAGCGGCAACATGAGTTTGGGAAGCGAGCTGCGCGAGGGCCTGCAGGTCACCGACGATGGCTTACAGGCCGCGGACTTCCACCTGCAAACTCCCGGTTCGATCAAGGGCAGCGTGCGCGGACCGGACGGCAGCCCCCTAGCCGGCGTCTCGATATTCTTCCGCGATGAGACGGGTCAGTTGATCAAGAACCTGTCCAGGACCCAAACCGATGTGGCCGGAAAATTCCTGCGCGAAGGCCTCACCCCAGGGGAATACACCGTCAGCGCGCGCTCCGCAGAATTGGCCTGCGAGGACAGCAAACAGCTCCTGGTACGCGAAGGGAAAAGCCCCCAGATCCATTTGGTTCTGGACCACGCCACCGTGCTTTGGATTTCCCTGATCGACGAACAGGGCACCCTGCAACGCCTGCGTAGCGAAGTGCTCGACAGCAATGGCGTTCGTGTAGAAGGCGGCATGACCCCGGCTGTCATGCGCAGTGCTTTCMRCCWGGGNCNWSCWSRAGTNSCGAWYCWRSGCKWYGSCYYCWTGCCMMCCGGNNWGTACACCGTGCGAGGCTTCACCGTGGACGGTCGTTCCGCCGAAACCGAAATCCGCATCAGTGGCCAGGAGAAAGAACAGTCCGTCAGCCTTCAAATCAAATGAGCCCTTCGCGCTGGTTATCAAAACCCTTTCGGGTGCTCCACTCCCTGCCCGCCCTCTGGCTGATTTTGCTCGCAGTGCTTCCCCTTTGCGCCTGCGGCAACAAAGCGTCCGAAGCGAGCCCAAACCGCCTTACGGTTTTTGCCGCAGCCAGTTGCACGGACTGGATCGAAGACTTGCCCCAAAGCGGCCCACTTCGACTGCAGTTTGGACCGAGCAGCGGACTCGCCCGACAAATTGCAGACGGGGCCCCGGCCGACATTTTCATCACCGCGCACAAGCGCTGGATCGACCACCTGGAGGAAGCAGGCAAGGTCGAAGGCCAACCAATCTCATTCGCGAACAACTCCCTGGTTTGCATCGCGCTCAAGTCCACCACATTCGAAGGGGATTCCCCGAGCAGCCTGGGCAACCTAGTCGACGCACTGAAAGTCGATGACCGCATCGCCATCGCCGACGAGTCCGTACCCGCTGGCGACTACACGCGCCAAGCCTTAAAAGTCGCCGGTCAATTCAAAGCCCTAGCACCCTTTTTCGTGGGGCAAGACGACGCCCGCTCCACCCTGCGCGCCGTCTCTCAAGGCCAAGCCAAAGTCGGCTTTGTCTACGCCAGCGATGTCCGAGGCGAAAGCCACCGCGTCCTGTTCCCACTGGACGAATCCTCCCACGATGCGATCCAGTACTGGGCTTGCGTCATCAGTGGCCGCGAGGCCAACGGTCAGGCCGAGGCATTCCTGAAAGGCCTGCTCTCCGCCCCTACCCGGGAACTGCTGGGGCGCCACGGTTTCAAGGCGGAGCCCTTCGACGACCTACCGGCCGGCGACCCAGAACAAGAAAAACCCGCCTACCTGGGCGTACAGCTCCCAGCCACATTCCACGCCTTCAGCGAAGGCTCGATCTGGCGAACGCCCATTCCTTCCGACGTAAGCCTCGACGAAAACTCAGACCAGATGATGGGCTACCTCGCCAAGGTTTTGACCCAGGAACTGAAGTACAAAACGGCTGCCCCGGTCCCCGCTTACAAGGATTGGGCGGACCCCATCCACGTCATTGACTTCGATCGATCCCCGAAGCGATCCGTGTTCAACCTCAGCGGAAAATTCCACGACAGCGTGGACCCCGAAGGAACCGGAGTCCTCAAGAACGTGCCCCTGCCCGAGGGCATTTGGCCCGAGTCCATGGGCGACGGGCACATGATTCTGGTGGACCCCAAGAAGCGTCTCGCGTGGGAGTTTTCCAAATTCAGTCTGCAGTCCGACGGCAACGCCGTGGCCAGCACCGCTGCACTTTGGGACCTGGATGGTCCCGGCTACCTGCCCCCCTTCTCTGGAAAAGTCTGGTACCGATCCGGCTGCAACGGCGCGGGCATCGCGCTGATCGGCGGAATCGTCACCTACGCGGAAATGCAAAGGGGCGAGATCCAACACGCACTCAACGTGGCCATTCCCACCGTACGCAAGAAGCTCAATCGCAAGGACCGCCACAAACTCGAATTGCTTTCGCCCCCCGCCGCACGTACGGACGGTTGGGGCATTGGGCCCATGTTCATACCCGAAGGCGCACGCCTTCAGCTTGATCCAGATCTGGATCTGGCCAGCCTAGGCCTCAACGACCACAGCCTTATCGTCGCGCGCGCCTTGCAAACCTACGGCATGTACGTGATGGACAACGCGCGCGGCCTCACCATTCACTTCCAGAACTTGGATGATCGCAGTGGCGAAGCTTGGAAGGAATTCCACGACCTGGATCTGAGCAAGCTCACCGTGGATCACTTCCGCGTGCTCGATACGGGCACGAACACGAAGCGCTAGAGACCC
>JAESRM010000294.1 GCA_016764635.1 Planctomycetota bacterium | reverse complement strand
ACCACCACCAACCGGCAGAACCACCATATCGGGGGCACGGCCCAGCTGCTCTAGCATTTCCACCGCAACCGAAGCCTGCCCCTCGATCACATCAACATCGTCAAACGGAGACAGAAAATGCGCGCCAACCTCTGCGCAATATGCCTGTGCCGAGGCGAGTGTGTCATCAAAATAATCCCCGACAAGGCGGATTTCGATGTTGTCGCCGCCAAAAATACGGGTCTTGTTAATTTTCTGGCGCGGCGTTGTGACGGGCATAAAAATCACCCCATGAACCCCGAAATGCCGACACACAAACGCCACACCCTGCGCGTGGTTTCCGGAAAGTGGAAGCCGCTCATTCTCTGGCACCTACGCAATGCCCCCAAGCGCTTTGGGCAGTTGCGCACCCTCATGGTGGAAGTGAGCGACAAGGTGCTCAGCCAGCAATTGCGCGAGCTGGAAGAAGACGGTTTGATCAACCGCACGGTCTCCGACGATCGTCCCCCGAAAGTCACCTACACCACCAGCCCCGAAGGCCGCACCATGGACCCCGTTCTAGACGCCATGTCCGTCTGGGGCCAAGCCCGCATCCACCGCCAAGGAGACGCGCATGCGGGCGATGGCTCGAAACAAGTTTGAGCCGCTAGAAGTGGCGAGCCCATCGGACAGGGCGACCGCACTGTGCTCCACGCGGACTTCACTCGTTTGACTTTCAGCCGGCGCGATCGGTGCATGCCCCGCGGTGACCTGCCAACCGTAGCTTTTCGCGTCCAATCGGGGAGTGTTTAGCTAGCCCGGAATTTCCATGAACACGCACTTCAGACTTCGCAAACGGGCCCCTTCGGGTTCCTCTCGTCCCCTGACGGCACTTTCCGGACTTTTGCCTCCTCGACGATCCGTAAGGATCGCCAGTGGGGTCAAAACCCACAAAGCCCTGCCAGGAAACGAGTCGCTGTGTCTGGAGTACGCCTTCATGAAACATCCGGGCTAGGACCACTGGATTTCGATTCCGTCTTTGTAGTGGTTGCCGATTTGCTGTTTGGCTTCGGTCATGAACCAGTTGAGGATGTCCTCGGGAATCGAACTGCTCCAGGCGTTCATTTCGACCGTGTGTAGGGCGTCGTTGCGGAAGACTTCGGCCGCGACTCGTTCTTGGTTGTCACGTAGCTCTACGCCGACGCCTTCGCGTTCGGTGTTGTTCGATAGTAGGATGTTCCAGCCGTCTTGATTCATGGGGAGGATTGTGGGGAATGATGGGGCGGAAGGGGCCGGGTTACTTTCCGAGGATGGCGCGCAGGGCGCCTTCGAGGTGCGGGTGATCGTAGGTGAAATCGGTCGCGAGTACTTTGTCGGGTTTGCAGCGCTGGCTGTCGGTGAGCAGGTGGGCGACTTCGCCGAGTGCGATCCGGAGCGCGAAGGCTGGCGTCGGAAGTAGAGCCGGGCGCTTTAGGACCTTACCGAGTGTTGCGGCGAATTGTTTGTTGGTGACCGGGTGGGGTGCGGTTCCGTTGTAGGCGCCCTGCATGGAATCCTGGTCTAGAGCGTGCAGGATGAGTCGGTTGAGATCATCGATGTGGACCCAGCTCATCCACTGGCGGCCGGAGCCCATGGGGCCGCCCAGGCCCAGCTTGAAAGGCAGGCTCATCTTGTCGATGGATCCGCCACCAGCGCCCAGCACCAATCCGAYGCGGATGGCAACGGTGCGCACGCCCAGGCCCTGCGCCTTTTGTGCGGCAGTTTCCCAGGCGCTGCATACATCGCCGATGAAGTCTTGGGCTACGGGTTGCTGCTCGTCCAGAAGGTCGTTCCCGCGGTCACCATAGATGCCGATGGCGGAGGCGTTCACGAGGACGCGAGGCCTGGGCGAGGCGAGTTTTAGGGCTTCAAAAATGCGGTCGGTCGTCTCGATGCGGCTTTGCTTGATGCGTTGCTTTTGCGCAGGGTTCCAGCGCTTGCCGATCAAGGGTTCACCGGCCAAGTTTACCAGCGCGTCGAAATCGGATAAGTCGGGCAAGGCGCCGGTGACTTCACAATCGGGCAGGGTGGTTTTCCCACGTTCTGGATTTCTCGTAACGACGGTGACTCGGTCCTCCCTTTCCACCAGCATGGCGGTCAGGTGTTTGCCAATGAAACCGGTGGCTCCGGTCAGTAGGACGCGCATGGATCGGGAGGGGTGGAAGTGGACACAAGGGATGGGGGTAGCCAGCAGGATACACGCTTGCGTGAAATGGGTGTCATGTAGAGATTCAATGACGCATGCGTTATTCTGCGGGCCCTCGGAAAGGACTCATCCATTGGCAACCTCCCCCCAACAGAAACCAGCCGGCCTGCAAGTGTGGGTCGTCCCGGTCACTCCCCTGGCGCAGAACTGCAGCATTCTGCACTGCACGAAGACCAACGAAGGGGCCGTGATCGATCCGGGCGGAGATCTCGATCGAGTCCTCGCGGAGGTCGACAAGCACGGCATCGATCTCAAGAAGATCCTGGTGACCCACGGGCATATTGACCATGCGGGGGCGGTGGCGGACTTGGCGGAGCTCAGGGGTTTGCCGATCGAAGGGCCGCAAGCCGAAGACTCCTTCTGGATCGATCAAATCGAAGAATCGGGCCGCATGTATGGGGTGCCTGGGAAGAAGTTCGAACCCACGCGTTGGCTCAAGGACGGGGATACGGTCACGGTCGGGGTGCATGAGTTGGCCGTGTTGCATTGCCCGGGCCACACGCCTGGGCACGTGGTTTTTGTGCACTTGCAGCAACGATTCGCCATCGTGGGGGATGTGATTTTCGCTGGAGGCATCGGGCGTTCGGACTTTCCGCGCGGGGATCACGACACGTTGATCCGCAGCATCAAGGAGAAGTTGTTTCCGCTGGGGGATGACTTCACTTTCCTTTCGGGGCACGGCCCCGTGTCGACCTTCGGGCAAGAGCGCAAGACGAATCCGTTCTTGGTCAACGGCTAGGAGGCTCTACGGGCTCTGTAACAGGCTCCAATGGGGGTTTAGAGCACACCAAGGTGCGGGCACGGTACAATCCTCGGATCTGCCCGACTTGCCCCAACCCCTCCGCAACATGAAATCGCTTCACTCCCTGGCCCTTTGCGCCATCGCCTTGGTAGGCCACGCCTTCGGGCAGAATAACGTGCTCGTGATCGAGAGCCAGTCTTACCAACCGGGGCACACCATGGACGACCAGTGGGAAATGTTGGCCACAAGCGCTGGGTACAACGTGACCACGGGGACGCAGGCGACCCTGCTCAACACCAATTTCTACAACGCTACTGACGTGCTTGTTGTCGCTTCGGGGTTGATCGCTTTACCTCCCGCTGCGCGCAACGCGATTGAAGGGTTCCTCGTGCAAGGAGGCAATGTCTACCTACAAGGGGAGTACCTCGTTTCCTACGAGACGAATCAGTTATTCGCGGACCTGATTTCGCTCAATGGTGGGACGTTTAATTGGCAGACCACCCTTTCGGGTTCGCTGGCGCCGGTCACTGTTCAGCCGCCTTTCGACGCGCCCGGCATAGTCGCGACTTTGGACAGTTTTTGGTATGGGGCCACCGGGGCGGGCAGCGGCGTGACGCCGGTCCTGATCGATCCTTCGGGCAATGGGATCGGATGGATCTATACCTTCCCCAGTGGAGGCCGTTTGACCTGTAACACGGACCAGGATTGGGTGAAAACAGCCTTCCCCGCTCGCCTGGTCCTCATGGGCAACATGCTGGAGTGGTTGATGGCGGGCACCGGAGGCGGAGGTTTGGGAACAGTTTTCTGCTCTCCCGGATTGAACAACTCGACCGGTTCGGCCGGCATGATGGGCCTCTCCGGCAGTGCTGCTGTGGTCGACAATGACTTGAGCCTGCAAGCCACGCAACTTCCCAACGGGCAGTTTGCGGTGTTTCTCGCCAGCCGAACCCAGGTCTCGCCCGTGACCCCGGTCGCAAGCATGGGATTCCTTTGCTTGGGTGGTAACGTCGCCATCCTCAATCGCGCAGGTGAGTTTGGCGCGGTCTCTGGAGGACAACGCTCCCTTCAGCTTCCGATGAACGACATTCCCGAGCTACCCGGAATGAACGTGCCCGTGATGTCCGGCGAATCTTGGTACTTCCAATGTTGGCACCGGGACATGGTTTCCGGATCGTCCACATCCAACTTCACGGATGGCATCAGTTTGACGTTCCTGTAGTCAGCTAGGGCTCCTCCGTTTTCACCCGCTGAATGCCAACAGATTCATAATGCTGCGACTTCGATCCACTATTCCTGCCCTCGCGAGTACCGAGACCGGACAACTTCCATCGTTATTGATTCGGGGCCAGCGGTGTTACGAAAGCAACGCGGCTGGCCCCGAATCAATAAAGATGGAAGTTGTCCGGTCTCGGGCCCTAGAACATGCCGACGACTTTGCCGTTTTCGTCGACGTCTATGTTCATGTAGGCGGGGGTCATGCCTAGGCCGGGCATGGTGCGCATGGCGCCTAGTAGGGGGTAGATGAAGCCGGCGCCTACGGAGGCGCGGACTTCGCGGACTCGGACGGTGTGGCCGGTGGGGGCGCCTTTTAGGTTGGGGTCTTGGCTGATGGAGAGGTGGGTTTTCGCCATGCAGATGGGCAGGTTGCCCCAGCCGGAGTCTTCGAAGGTTTGGATTTGGGTTTCGGCCAGGCCGTCGTATTTGACGTCGGCGGCTTGGTAGATTTCCTTGGCGATGATTTCGATCTTGGAGCGGATCGAGATGTCCAGGGGGTAGAGGAAGTTGAAGTCGGAGGGCTTTTCGGCGGCGGCTACGACGGCGGCGGCCAGGTCCTTGGCGCCTTCGCCTCCTTTGGCCCAGTGGTCGGTGGCCACGGCTTCTTCGGCGCCGGCTTCGATGGCGAACTTGCGGATCAGGTCGATCTCGGGTTGGGTGTCCTGGGTGAAGAGGTTGATGGCTACGACGACGGGGACACCGAAACGCTTGGCGTTTTTGATGTGCGCGATCATGTTGGGCATGCCAGCTTCGAGCAGGGTGAGGTTTTCCTCTTTGTAGGCTTGGTCGAGATCGCGACCCGGGACGACCTTGGGGCCTCCGCCGTGCATTTTGAGGGCGCGGACTGTGGCGACCAGGACGACGGCGTCGGGGACCAGGCCGGAGGTTCTGCCTGGGGATGGGTCAATGACCCTCGCAGCGGAGCCCGCATCGTGAGCCTGGACGCATGCCTCCAGGCCCATTCGCTATTCGCGAATAGCGAATGGGCTCCGGATGGCTCAGACCCGAATGAGTAAAACCGGCTGTTTCACTAATTGGCGTTGGCCCTGAGAGGGCTGGGTGGGGAGCGAGCACCGATCTCTGGCCTAATAATTCCCCTCGTCCTTCGCTGGAGGGGCTTAGCATCGGGCTGTGGGTGGAGCTCATATGCAGCGCCTGGTGCGCAATCTGACTGGCCGATTCTGTGGGAGACCGTGTTGGATTGATTTCCGCCTTCGAGAGCCGATTATGGGTCTTGCAAGCCTCTTTAGGGGCTATGATGGCTATTTCTATCGGCAGATTCCACATTTATGTATCGGCAGCTTATACATATCGCTGTCGGCAGATCATGGTTTTATATGGGGTGGGAGCGCATAATAGACTCATGGAGAGCCTTTACCCTCGTGCAGTGGACCGGGTCATGACCCAGGAATTGTTGATCACCTTTCCGGCTGTTTTATTGGTGGGCCCGCGGGGCTGCGGGAAATCCACTYCCATGGCTGGGCTGGCAGATACCGTTCTCGATCTCTCCRAGCCGGGTGTTCGCAGGGCAGCCACCGAAGATCCAGATGGAGTTCTGGCGGCTGCGAAGGGCCGTGTGCTCATTGATGAGTGGCAGGAGGCGCCAGAGATCCTGGGTGCTGTCAAGCGAGCTGTGGACCGCGATCGCTCCAACGCGCCAGGCCGTTTCATCGTAACTGGCTCAGTTCGCGCAGCGCACCAAGGGGCCACTTGGCCAGGCACGGGGCGACTCATTCGTATTCGCATGTTCGGTTTGACGCAAGCTGAGCTCGCAGGGGATGCGATCTATAATCCGATCGATGTATTCTTTTCGAAGKMATCKCSARCATTCGTTTCGTCTGAATTGTCCAGGGCGGACTACTTGGAAAAAATGACGTCCGGTCGCTTCCCGATCGTGGTGCGGTTGAGTGGGCGGAGCCGAGTTCGATGGTTTAGCGCGTACACGGAGCAACTTGTCGAGCGAGATGCAGCCCAACTAGTGGAGCGCGCCATACCACCAGCGAAGCTGCGCGCCGTATTGGCTTCCTGCGCGGCTCGCACGGGCAAGGAGCTAAACAGGAATGCAACCGCCCGCGATGCCCAGGTAGACTTTCGCCTCGCGGATCGCGCCATCGCATTGCTCGAAGATCTTTCGATCATTCTGCAAGTGCCAGCCTGGCATACAAAGCGTCTCAAGCGACTGACGCTTTCACCTAAAGTCCATCTTACCGACCCAGGCATGGCTGCCTATCTTCTCAGCGTGGACGCTCAAGCCTTAGGCCGTACCCCTGACCTGGTTGGGCAAATGTTTGAGACCTTCGTGGTTGCGGAGCTGGCCACCCACATCGAAACGGCGTCGGAAGAAACGGGCTTGTTTCACCTTCGGGATCGCGATGGAAAGGAAATTGACGTGGTGCTGGAGAGGCACGGTCGTGTGGTGGCCTTGGAAGTGAAATCGTCCACGAGCGTTGGGCGATCCGATGCCAGAGCTCTGCTTTGGTTGCGCGAGAAGCTCGGAGACAAGTTTCACTTCGGAGCGGTTCTCTACTCGGGCTCACTCCCATTCCAAATCGACGAACGAATTTGGGCCTTGCCAATCAGCTCGCTGTGGGAAGCTAGTTGACGCGAGTACCGAGACCGGACAACTTCCATCGTTATTGATTCGGGGCCAGCGGTGTTGCGANNARGCNMSGYGACCAGGAAGAAGATCAGGTTCTCCTGCGAGTGTCCCCAGATTGACATGCCGGCGATTTCGCTCAGCACGACCGACGTCCCCATGGCGAGAGTCTTTGCGGCGTTGCGATATTTCTGATCGCCGCGCTCATAGGCTTCATCGATCACGGCCGTGAGCACGGATTCGAACTGCGCGAGAGCACCGGTGTCTTCGGCCGCGGCGGCTCCCCCGTCGGCTTTCTTCTGTGCCGCCGACAGCAACGCGTCGGCAT
>JAESRM010000165.1 GCA_016764635.1 Planctomycetota bacterium | reverse complement strand
ACCGGGTACTTTTGCTACGGCTCCGTATCCCCGATTCGCCTCAGTCGCCCACGTGCGGGTGATCGTGGGGCCCAAGCAGGATCTCAAGCGACTGCTGCGCGCCGGAGTGACCCAGCCCCTCGGCCAATCTCAGATGCTCCAGCCCGAGCTCCCGGGCCGCCTCGGCGCCCCCCGGCCAGGGCAGGGGGTCCTCATCCATGTCCGCCAAGTAGGCGATGAAAAAGGTCAGCGTCTGACCCAGGACCAGGTGCACTTGACCCGGATCCCGACTCCGCCGCGTGCCTTCCAGCAGCACATCGATCCCGGCCTGCATCCAAGCGATGCGCTTTTGGTCGTCGGGTTCGTTCTGGAAGGAGGCCCTGAGGAAGATCAAATTCGTGGCCAGGGCGATCCAGCCTTGCGGGGATTCGCTGTCCAGGGCCAAAGCCCGATCGGCGTGCAAGTAGGCCTGTTCCCAGGACCCTTTGGCGAGGCTCTGGTCGAACTGGATCCACTGCCAGCTCGCGGCCAAGCTGGTCAGGGCCCGGCGGGGTGGCGTGCCCTCCGCTTCCCTTGGCAGGAAAGCAGGAACCAGACACAGAAGGCCTGCGCCCATCAGAATCCAAGTTTGCAAACGAGGTTTCATCGGTCGATCCCCCAGGCGTGCAGGCCGCGCCGGGCGATCAGCCAGCACGCGATGAGCCAAAGGTGCATCGTAAGGATCGAGAGGCCAGGTTGGCGCAGCGGCCCCATGCCGGCGCGCTGCCATTCCAGGGCCTCGGGCCAGGCGGATAGGGGGCCGAAGCCCGCGTTGGAAATACCGATGCAAGTGAAGCCGGCCAAGGGAATCGCGAAGGCCGGGCGCAGCCAAGAGCAAGCGGCGATGACCAGGGCGAGTGTGACGATCGTCCAAATCCAGGCTCGCAGGGCCAATCTCAACCAATGGCTCGGCGCACTTTGCCCGGACAGGGTCAGCAGGCCGCGACTCCCCAGAATCCCGAGCTGGCCGTCCCCGCTGTTGATCAGGTTGATTTGCAAGGGGTCGGGCCCTTGCGGGATCGGAACGAACAACCACTTGAGACCCTCGATGTGCGCTTTACTTTGCTTGGCGCTGGTTCCTTTGTGTACCGAAAGCAGGGCGGCGGTGGTGGGGCCGGCGCCCACGGTCGGGCGCGTAAGAATGGCCAACTGCTGCGAAGATCCCACCCGCAGTTCCTCCTGCAAAGCTTGGCCTGGGGCGATCGACGCGTCCACTTTCCAGGAGTGCACCCGGTCGATTGCCATGTCGGGGGCGGTGGTGTCGGTGGCCCCGAGCAAGCCTCCAAAAAGCAAGGCCATGGCCAAGCCCGTCGCCAGGCTAGAACCCAACCAAAGGGTGGCCACATGGGCGCCTTGGCCCAGTCCCAGGGGCGCCAACCAATTGGCCTCTTTGCGGCTCAATCCACGAATGCGCAGGCCCAGCTGCAAACTAGCCCAAAGGACCCAAAGCCAAACGCCCTGCTGCAAAGCCCAGGACAAGCGCACCAGCGGAGCATCCTGCAAGCCTCCGAAACCGGCCGGCTCGGCCCAACTCCAGCGCAGGGCGAGAACGCTGATTACGAAAAACAGTCCGGGAAACCCCAAACACACACGACGCAGCTGTAGCAGCACAAGCGGCGCGAGAACCATGCGCTTAGGGCCCATTCTCACCCTGGAGCCCGTCGTAAATGTCAACCGCATCGCGCAGGGCGGGTCGCGTGCGAATCCAATGCACGCCTTGCGCGCCGAGCCAGGTTTGCAGCTTGGGTTCGAGCTTTGCGTCCAGGCCTCGCACCTCGATCGAACTCTCGCCGGGCGCGCCCAGCATGTCCATGGTGGGACCTTCGCAGGCGATGCGCCCCTCGATCAAAACCGCCAAGCGGTCGGAGAGTGAAGCCAGTTCGGAAACCACATGGGAAGCCAAAATCAGGCTGCCCCCGCGTTGTTGATGTTCTTGGATCCACTCGCGTAAGAGGCTCAAACCCGGCGCATCCAAGCCGGCGCTGGGTTCGTCCAGCAGCACCAATTGAGGTTCGAAAAGAAAGGCCTGGGCCAGTCCAAAGCGGCGCAGCATGCCGCGCGAATAGCGCCCGAGTTTGGTTTTGGGATGGGCGCTCAAACCCGCGCGATCCAAGGCCGCCAGGAGGCCCGGTTTGTCCCGTCGGCCGCGCAAGCTGGCGAGCAAACCCAGGGCCTGCAAGCCGTTCAGGTCCTCGGGGAAAGGCGAGTCCTCGGGCAGGTAGGCCACGCGCGTGAGCGCATCCGGCGTGTGCGCGTCCCGGCCGAGAACCTGCACGCGACCCTGCCCCGGTTTCAAAAGGCCTGCCAGGTGCCGCATGAACGTGGATTTGCCCGATCCATTGGGCCCCAAAAGCCCCAAAGTCTGGCCCCGGGCCAGCTCCAGATTCAGGCCCTTCAATATCGTTCGGCGGCCGAAACCATGGGGCAATTTGGCCCACAGGTCCGTGACTTCCAGCGCGGGTGTGGGTAGAGAGGGGACCTCGGACATGCGGGCATTCTACCTGAACGAAGCCAACTACCAAGCCATCTGACAGCGCCAACGGAGCGTTGTTCTTTGGGCGGCCAGCTAGAAGCCTCCGGCGCCAAACGTGTATCATGCGACCCTCGGAACCTGGCCGGGGCTCCCAATCGGGCCGCCCGCCGGGACTTTCGACCGACAAGTCCCTGCGGGTTCACCCGGGGAACGACCTCCAACACTCCCATGACCAAAATTTGGCTGTATGTGCTGTCCGGCGAAGAGCTCGGGCGAGTCGAGACCTTCGAAACCTCCAAGTTGACCATCGGTCGCGGGGAGGACGTGCACATGCGCCTCAATTCGGCCACGGTCAGCCGGCACCACGCACGCTTGCAGGTGGACAGCGGCGGTCGGGTATGGATCCAGGATCTGGGGTCCACCTCGGGCACTTTCCTGGCGGGCGACCGTATTCAAAAGGCAGAGGTTCAAGCGGGTGCGATCCTGCGCATCGCCGACGTGGAGTTGCGTGTGCGCGTGGAAGCGCAAGAGGAGGGGCCCGAAGAATCCGGCATGGACATGCAGCTCGAAGGCGAGTGGGAGGAGGGCGTGGCCCCGCCGGCCGAGGTTCCGGCGGCGCCGGACCTGCAGCCGAAAACTCCCAGCGCACCCGCGCCCAGCAAGGCGCAGCCTTCCGCCAAGGACCTGCGCCGCGCCCAGCAAGTGGGCGATCTGGGAGGCCCGTCGCAAGCCGCAAAAGGCCGCAACCGCGTTCTGCAATACAGCCAGCACAATACGAGCTACGGCCTCGGCGGCGGCGAGTTCAACCAGCGCGCCCCCTGGCAAAAAGCTCTGGCGGTCCTCGTCGCCCTAGCCATCTTCGCAGGCTTGGCCTACGGCGCCTTCCAACTCACTCAAGGCGCGCGCGGAACCCGTGCCGACACCCTCGACGTGGGGGCCCAGAGCGCGCCCGAGAGCTCCTCCGGGAAGTTTTAGGTGGGGCGCTATCGGTTTGCGGGATCTAACGCTGGCCGTTGATCACCATTAGGTAGCTGAAGTCCGCGTCAAAGCCTTGACCGTCAAGTTTGCCGTCTGCCCCGAGGCACCAAAGCTCGAACCCGTAGTCTGGGGAGAGTTTAAAAACGTAAGCATTGCCATAGGGATCGGAGGCCGGTGCCGGGTCCAGCTGTTCAAGGTTTGTTGGGTAGTCCCCTCCATGTCTGATGGCGTAAATTTGGGCTTTGCTCCCGATGGAGGACAGCTCGCTCCGAGCCTGTCCTCGTAGTTTTTCAGCGTTCAGCTTTTCGACTGCCGGAATCACATGCTGCTCAATCCCGTGAACGGTGGATGTTGCAATGGCTTGCGCGGCTTCGTCACTGAGCCTATTTCGACCCTCGGTAGAGGAGTGGTGCTCAACTGTCGGCGATGGGGGGGAGTCGGGCGCAGTGCATCCTCCGAACGAGGCGATTGTGAATCCGAGAGCAAGCGCAGCGAGTGTGCGATGGGTTTGTAAAGTGAATTGCATGCGATAGGGTGGGACAGTGGGCTCGAAGGAGAGAAACTGATTCGTTTTGTGAAGCATTGAGTCTACGCGCGGAAAGCTTGGATCCAATGCTCCACGATGAGCTTCGCGGTCATTTGCCAGGAGAATTGTGCGGCGCGGTCGAGGCGCGTCGCAGTGGATTCAGGGTCGTTCAGTTTGATGGCCTTGGCGACGGCGTCGGCGGCTTGCTGCGGATTGTTCGGCGGGAAGAAGGTCACAGCCTCTTTTGCGTCGCCGACGACTTCCCCGTGGGCGGGCAGGTCGCTGAGCGCTAGCGGCGCGCCCGCGTGCAGGCTTTCCAAGGCCACCATGCCAAAGCTCTCGAGGCGCGAGGGCAGCACGACCGCGGCGCAGGTGGCCAGGGCTTCGGGCCAGGTGCTTTCATCCAGGGGCGCATGCCAAGCGATGCGCTGCGCCAGGCCCAAACGTGCGGCGCGATCGCGCAGGAGGCGCGCATCGGAATCTAGCTTTGCGTACAAACGCAGGGGCGGCAGGCTCTTGTCGAGATCCCAGGCCTCGAGCAGCAGGCCATGATTCTTGTGGGGCACGATGGGGCCGGGGCAGAGTACAAAAGCCTCGGCTTCAGGGTTGCGCGGCAGGGCCGGGCGGTGATCGCAGGCGGGTGCGGCGACCTGYACGGGCAGGTCCGGGAAGCGCGCGTTGAGTTCGCTCGCCAGGGACTCACTCACCGCCAGCAGCGAGTGCAATTCCCGCACGCCTTTGCCCAGCAGGGCGTTTGCGAAGTGGCGTACGAAAGCGGGGCCGGTTTGTTGCCGGCGTAGCCCATGGCTCAAATGGATTTGCCGCCCGTCGAAGCGCAGACGCGGAATAGGAAGGCTTTGRGTTTGCACCARGTGSACCGGAAARCCYGCCGCGGCGCTGCTATCGATCCACTTTTGGACCGCGTGGGTTTCCCGTAAGGCGCGGCGTAGGGCCGGTCGCATGGGGCCTTGCACGAAATGCAAATGCAAGTGTTCCGCGTCGGATAAGGGTCGGGTCCAAGCCTGATCGGTTTGGTCTCCAGCCAGAAGGACCGAGAGCCGACCTCCTTGTTCGTGCAGCAGCCGCGCGCAACGCGGCAGGGTTTCGATGGCGTAGCGCAGGGCGCCGCCCATGGGGTCCATGAGCACGACGGCATCCACCAGTACATGGGGCGCGCTCATACCAGGGACTCCCACAAGGCTTCGATGCCGGCGGCGGTGCGCTGCCAACCAAAGGCGCGCGCGTGCTCGATAGCAGCAGGATTCGGGATCGGGGTTTCACCGAACACGGAGGTCACCGCCGCGCTCAAGGCGGAGGAATCGTGGGCGGGGATGGAAAGGCCAAACTGGCCAGCGACTTCGCTTTGGGCCGATTGGGCGGTGACCAGGGGCACGGTTCCGCTCACCAAACTTTYGAGCACCGGCAGGGCAAACCCTTCGCTGTGGGAGATCACGGCGGTGGCGCGCGCATGGCGATAGAGCACGGCCAATTCGTGGTCGGGAAGATCCACCCAAAGGTGCACGCGGTCTTGCACTTGCAACCCTTTGGCGAGTTCTTGAATGTGGGGCCAGCGGTGGCACATGGGGCCGGTGATGACCAAGTGCCCWGGTGTTTGCGCTTGCGAAGCGGCCAGGGCGCGCACCAAATCTTCGGGACGTTTCTTGGGTCTTAGGCCGCCTGGCGAAAGGACGAAAGGTACATCGTCAAGGCCCCAAGTTTGCAAATGCGCACGGTCTTCGGCGCACACTCGATCGTGAAAGAGCGCGTCCACGCCCCATGGGATCACGACCGGGCGCGGCCCTCTTTTGGAATCGTGCGCGTAGTCTTGGGCTGAGAATTGCGTGGCGCAAACCACGGCGGCGGCCCGGCGGCGGCCCCAGGCCACCCATAGTTTTTGTTTCCAAGCGCCTTTCTCTTGAACCCCATGCARCCAGGAGAGTTCGTGCACGGTCTGYACGCTGGGCACGCTAGCGCCSGGGCAGAAGGCCGATTGAAATGCGTGCARRCCCTGTAGCTTTTGMTCGACAGCGAAGCGYGCCAAWCCCTTCCGGCGCCAGGTCCTTARGTYTTCGYCAGCGCGCGGSRTGAGGCGCACCACYTCGAKGTTTCCGCGTTGTTCGAGYGCACGCARACTACTCTCCACCACCCTGCGRATGCCGGGGGAGTGGGGGATCACRAGTGGGGCACAATCGAAGCCAATGCGCATGGGAAGCTCAGCTGCGGGGGAAGCGCAGTGCGAACAGGGTAAGCGCCGGCGGCATGCTTGGGAAATGGAACCTCAACACATTCCTTACGCCGCGGGTCCCATGCGCACATTTCTCTCCCCTGCATTTTCGGGGTGTGCGCTACCCTGGTCCCATGAAGAAAGCAGTYATTTGGATCGTAGCAGCCGGTTTCTTGAGCGGTGCTGTTCTCGCCCAGGGCGTGGGGAATCGGAAAACAAAGGCTCCTAGCTTCCAGGGCACGGCCCTGGAGGGCAACACGGCCCAGAAGGCCAATGGGGCGCCGATTTGTGGCTTGGGCAAGGATTTCCATGCGGGACGGCGCGCCGAGCTTCGGAGCCGTCTGAAGCCAGGAGTGGTCGTTTTACGCGGGTTGCCGAAGGTCCCCGACTACCGGGCCTTTCACCAGGACAAGAACTTCTGGTACCTGACCGGCGTCGAGAGCCCCGACGTTTCCTTCATCATGGATGTGGAGACCGGCCAGGAAATCTTGTTTGTGAACAAGCCCAGCGCTTTCGCGGAACAGTGGATGGGGGAGATCTGGGACACGGATGACGACTGGATTCGCGAGTTGACCGGCGTGCAGGATTTGCGCAGGCAGCGGGACTTGGGCAAGGCCATCGAGGAGCTGTTGGGCGAGGGGGAAGTGCTCTACACGGTACAGACAGCAGCCGTTGCGCTGGCGGGCTGTTACGACGCGGCCGAACCTTACGCCAAGGCGCGCACCCGCGATAAATTTGACGGCCGCTTGAGTCGGGAAGGCGCGCTCAAACTCAAACTCGAAGAGCGCTTTGAAGTGGATGTGAAAGACCTGACAAAGACCTTGCGCGAGATGCGCTTGATCAAGGAGCCCCAGGAGATAGAAGCCCTGCGCAGCGCATCGCGCGCCGGTGCATTCGCCATGATGGAAGGCATCCGCTCCACGCGCGTAGGCCTGGGCGAATGG
>JAESRM010000066.1 GCA_016764635.1 Planctomycetota bacterium | reverse complement strand
AAGGGGACCCAACTACTGGGTCCACGCGTGAACGCGTAAAACTCCCCAGAGACGGGGGCTGCGTCGCGGCCCATGGTGAAATACAAGACTCCGGTTGGCCCGAAGGCTATCGTGGCTGGGGCAACGGCGTCGGCTGGAAGGGGCATCGCCTGCCACGAGTTCCCAGCGTCGGTAGTCTCTTGGAACCCGAGCGGGAACTGTGACGTTTGAGCAATCCAATGGGTCGCATCCGAGGGGTTCAGCATGAGCTGAAGTACATGATTCGCGGGGGAGCGATCCGTCCAGTTCTGGGCAACGGCAGTTACGGGGATAGCCAACGCCAGGAGCAAGGCACACAGGGTGATTCTAAAGGGCCTGTGGAAGTAAATTTCGTTGAAGCTCTTCATGGCGATCGTCAGGGGGCGGTGCGAGGGAGATGGGTGAATTGAAAAGGATTTGCTCGCTGGATCCAATGTAGATCCTACAGTGAGTGAAGAATTCGTGGCAGAGGTCGGCGGCATGGTCGCGTGGGCGTCATTGCAAGCGGATAGTAGCCGACTTTCCAAGAGTGAGCTGGGCCCGCGCGGGGCCAAGTTCGAGTTCCTGGTCGTTGGCAACGAGTTCAAAATAGTAGCTACCGGGTGGGAGCCAAAAGCTGGGTTGCTGGCGGCTCGTTTGCTTGGTTCCGATGGGGATTCTGTCGCGCAGGATGACGATCCCAGGCCAGTGCTTCCCAGTGGGGCCTTGGACTTTGACTTCAACCCCTTTGATTGGCGTCAGGGTTATCGTTCGTTCGGGATCACCCCAATCCACGGTATGGATGGGGCTGATGTCGACCAATCCGCCCGCGGCTTCCGCCCAGTGCACATAAGTTCCGGGACGAACGTCACTGTATGTCACTTGGGGGTAGGGGGCCGGAGTTCTTGAATAGGCCGCGAGATCATTGCAAGGGAAGCGAGTRAACCAAGCAGGCGTCCGGGCCCCTGTCGGGTCCTGGGCTGTAGTCGAAATGGAAGCACCGGGCGCCATGCGGAGAGTCAGGCCACCTTCTCCGCGACGCGCTGTAATTGCTTCCACGCACAGAACGCTCGACGTGTGACCCTTGGGCTTGCCGCATGTGAGGGAAGCGATGCGGTCGCCATAGACCGGAACTTTGAATTGGCCATTGGCGTCGCATACGACATTTCCCTCACCGTCGAAGTAGACCATCGCATGGGGCAGGGGCTCTCCATTCATAAGAACCCTTCCCCTTGCCCAGCCCTTCTCGAGGGGTTGAATCAGCAAGGCTTCCTCGCTTGGAAGGGAAAGYTCAATGGGCCAAAGGCCGTCCATTAGAAACTCGTCTCCGGGTGTGATCACAACAGAGCGCGCTCGCAGATTCTCGAATGCAAACCGCCCGGAAACGTCCGTTCGAGTCGAAGCCAGTTGCTTCTTTCCCCGCAAGTGGCGTTTCGCTGATTGCCCCGGCCAAGGGGTCATCACCAGGATTGTCGCGTTCACCATGGGGTGCCCATCCAGGTCGAGGTAGCGGCCCGAGATTTTGGAAGCCAGGGGGAAAACCCACTCGATGGTGCGGGTCTCGCCAGGGAACATGCGCGCTTCAATAGCAAGGCCATTCAAGCGAGCCCCATCTTGCTCGACCCAACAAGACAAGCGCACGCCACTCGCAAGTTCCGGAACGGAGAAGGATCCATCGGGGGATATGCGAACTCGCCAGTGGATCTCATCAAATTCCAAGTGTTTTACGGGGCTCCACGCCGCTTGCAATTCGAGCGCTGTCGCCGATGCGTGCACGGTCAGCGAAGACGAGACTCCCGCCGGGATGTCTTTGATTACACCCGCCCACTCACAGGCTTCGGTCAGGTTCACAGTGATGGTGCGCCCATCCGGATCGGTCTCTTCTTCGCCAGAAATCCACCCGGGGCCAAATCCTGCGGCATGTACTTCGAAGGCAAGCGCTGGAAGTTCATGGGATTGCAACCTGATCACGCCGTCGCCACCGCTAGTCCACTTTGCCAAGCCCGCGAGTTGTCGGGTTCGCCACAGGCTCACACCAGCCAGTACGTCGCGGGGTTCATGGAGGGAAACGCCCGGCACGGGCGCCTTGTTATAGGCATCCCAGAATACAAACCGAATAGAGTCTTCAATATATGACTCAATTCGGTGGGACTCCTCTGCAATAGCTTTCGCCTGAACTCGCAAGGTCCCTGTCTCTTCGAGGTTCGCCACCGGGGTTTCCTCTCGAATGACTTCCCCGATCCCCGTGCTCAGAAGTCCTGAAGTCGTTTCAGGTTTGGAGGCTCCAAGACGCCATCCCAGGGCCAGTAGTACGATGGCGAGCACTGCGATCGATATGAGGGGCTTCATCAAGTWGGTGTCAGAGGGGCTGAAAGCCGGGGTCCWTGTCGGGTYGAYAAATATTCGAAAACCMGGKAGTGCAGCCTCTATATTAGCATCGTGTGATCGATACAGATYGCCTTTCGGAACAGACCTRGCGGTGTACTGTTCCTAGCCACGCTCAAGCATGCATAATTTCMAAACCAACCTGGTCGTAGTATTCCTCGCGGTTTGYGGAGCCATGGCTTGGTGTGCCGCGTCSGCGCAGGCTCAGGACTCTCAGCTACATGTCAATGARCGCRCCTGGTCTTGCACGGGGGAGATTCAATTCCCCAAAGAGCATCCGTTGGGCGCACCATTCACTTTGACTGTGATCAGTCATATGCCGGATAAGAGTGAGTCCCGCCGTGAGTATACGGTGGGTGCAGATGGGCGCTTCTCGGTGAGTTTGGCTGCGGGTGCACGCTATGGGCGCATGTTGGGTCAGTCGGATTATTGCGGGATCAGAACCGAGCCCTTGGGAGCAGGCATGCTTCGCCGGCGGCAGGTCAAGGCGCGGCCTTGGATTCGGAATCAGTTTGTTGTCAAAGCAGCCAATGGCGAGGTCTTACAGGATGTAAAAGCGGGGTGGTATGGATCTTTGGGTTGGGCCGAGAGGAACTCGCGGCATGGTGTTGCGGTCGATGACTCGGGTGCGTTTTGCGTGGCGCTTCCAGAGAGTGAGATTTGGGTGTATGCGAAAGCGAAGGGGATGGCCATGWATGCGTTCCACATCAAAAACAATGCGCGATTTGGCGTGGGGCCGGTATCGATATATCTCCAGCCGTTGGCCCGGGTTTCGGGTCGACTGACCAACGCCAAAGGTCACTTTCCGGTGAGTCCAGATATCTTCTGCGAAGTTCCGTTCCGCCCGCATTCCGATGAGAAGTACACGCGCCTTATGATTGTCGAGGATGGACGCTTTGATCTGTGGGTACCGGCGAATACCAAGCTCAAATTCTCGGTGTCGGAGAGCGGCATGCGGGGAAGCCTGCTGACCGCTCCCCTGAAACCTGGGCAGCACCTAGAAGATCAAGTCATTGAGCTGGAGTCAGGTAGCATCCTTTCGGGTCGTATCGTCGACGCAAAAGGCAACCCCATTGAAGGCGCATTCGTACGGTGTTTGAATGGCCCCAATACCCCAGGGAGTTTAGGGTCCGGCGTGCGTGCGACTCCGTTTGGTACCGTGTGCACGGATACCAATGGGCGATTTCTTTTCTTAGACTTCGACATCCTAGTGGCTGACATACCACGGAATGATCCTCATAGGGCCGTCAATTTATCGGTGGCGGTACTTGGGCTAGACGGGCAGATCGAGCGACAGCACTTCATGGCTGTTCCCTTGGATCGGGACGACAATGTCCTGGTATTCAAATCAAGTGCTCGGACGGCGAGTGGTCGTGTTGTAGATGTGAACGGAGTGGGATTACAGAACTTCCGGGTTCTCCTACAACCGAAGGACGTTCCTCGCGATAATTATTCAGAGGTCATCAGCTGCGGTTACGGGCTTCCGGATCTGAGCTTCCTTCAATCACCTAAGCGCAAGGGCAGAGTTGTTGACGATGCGGTGGGCAAGTTGTTTAGCCGCACCTACCCGCTGACCTATTCGTATGATTTCTCAGGGACCCATGGCGTATTCCGGATTTGGAATTTACCCAAAGGCGAATGGGAAGCACGGTTGGAGGCCGATGGATTTGTTCCGGTGACGATCGATGATTTTGAGGTGTCTTCGAAGGAGCCAATCGTTGTCGAAATGGAAGCCGCTGGCGAACTTCTGTTCACCCTTCTCAAAGTAAATGGCGAGCCGGCCGCCAATCAGCGTGTTGGGGTCAAGCGAATGATCCCGGACGTGGATGGGACCCGATCAAAGTACAGCCCTAATTACGTCTTTGATGAAGTCTACACCGACGAACACGGCATTTTTCGCTTTCAGGTTGATGTGGCAGGCACCCACGAAATCTATGGTCGGCGCTGGCCACGAGTGACCTTGGAATTGAAGGTCGGAGTCCAGACCAAGAAAACGGTTAGGATCCCCGGGACAGGTAGCATTCACGGGGTTTTCGACTGGCTGGGCGCGCCTGCCCAGGTGCGCGTGAATCTGCGAAAGTCTGATCGAAGGAGTGAGGTTCGGACCACCCGAAGTCACTATGGCGAATTCCTGATATCTGGAGTGTCACCGGGGAGCTATGAGTTGACCTTTCCACCTGAGAAGGACGTTATCAAAGTTGAGGTGGCCGAGGGCCAGGTGGTTGAACTGCGAATTCTTCCGGATGGCGAAAGCGAAGAGGCTAGTGAGCAAGAGGGCGATTGACAGGAAACCGGCGCGCTCGATTGTCACTGTGGACATCGCACGCGCCGGCTTTCATAGACTCACTTAAGGCGGCTAGCTCACTCGCTGCCCAGTTGCTCCATGCGGGCCAAACGCTCGGGTTCTTCGGCTTGCAGCCATTTGTCTTGGCCTAGCATTTCGAAGGCTTTGGCGAACCAGGGGCGGGCTTCTTTGGGGTTGTTGAGGACCAGGTAGATTTCGCCTAGTTCCTCTTCGATGTAGCCGGCGCCGGGGTCGCCGGTGGCGGCGCGATCACGGTGTAGGCTGAGTTGTTCGGCGAGGGCTTCATCTAGGCGGCCCATGCTTCGGTAGCAGCGGGCGATGGTCCAGCGGGAGATGAAGATGGTGTTGGCGTCGCCTTCGACTTGGCGGAAGTTGAGGCTCTTTTGCCAGAGTTTGAGGGCGCCTTCGAGTTCGCCCTTGTCGTGCAGGGTCCAGCCGGTGTTGTTGTAGAGCGGACCGAGCCAGCCCTTGCAGCGCTTGTCGGTGGAGGCTTCGCAGAAGGTCATGGTGAGCTGGGCCCACTCGAGGGCGGCGTCACCTTTGAGCGCGATGCCGAGCATGTGGCCGGCATCGGCGGTGAGCGGATCGAGGCCCACGCCTTGGCCCATGGCCCAAGCTTCTTGGAACACAGGGACGGAGTCCTCGGGCTTGCCGGATGAGTTGAGCAATCGACCGCGCTCGAGCAGGTAGCGCATGTGAACCTCGGTGGAGGCCGAGCTGAGGTCGACCCTGATGCCGTCGAGGATCGCGTGGCCTGCGTCGAACTTGCGCTGCATGCCTTGCGTGCGCGCGAGTTGGGTGGTGACGACCCTGACGTATTCCTGATCGCCGGCGGCTAGGCCCGCTTCAATGGCGCTGCGGAAATTGACTTCGGTTTCAGCCGGGTCGCCGAAATTCCACATCTTGCGCCACTCGGGCAGGCTGGCCGTGGGTTCGGTAGCCGGTGGGTTCTTGTCGGTAGAATCGGTCATCTTGCAGCCTCCAGCGAAGAGGGCGGCAACGAATAGCCACGCGCATGCCCCTAGGGAATAGTTCATGTGCCCAGTCTACCAGCGGCTCAATAAAACGAAACAGCGAGAAGCCCGGCGCATGGTCAAACWSWSGGTTTGATCATGCGCCGGGCTCCTCGCTCGTAGATTTGGGCGGGATGCGGCCCGATCTTTACAATTTACTATTGGTCACTGCTTTCGAACGGGTGGTTTCCCATGCGCTTGATTTTGCCTGAACCAGAAGTGCTCGCGCTGGTGGAGGCCGTTCCCCAATAGTGAATTTGTCCCGATCCGCTGATGYTGGATTCGATCGTGGAATCTGCCCAAAKGTGGGCYTTGCCGGASCCGGAKATCGWRATGKTGGCATCTTGGGTATGCAGCCCCTTGAGGCCCATGTTGCCAGATCCGCTGATGCGCACGAGCAATGTCTTCGCGGAGCCTTCCTGTACTTGCACGTTGCCCGATCCGCTGATCTTGAGGGAGAGTGAATCGGCTTGCAGTGAGTTTAGACGCAAGTCTCCCGATCCGCTGACCTTGTACGCGACGTCTTTTCCGATCAGGTGCCCGATGCGAATTCGCCCGGAGCCGCTGGTTCGGATGCTCAAGTCTTCCGTGCGCAGGGCCGGGCAGCTCATGCGCAACGATCCAGAAAGAGCGATGGACTCCAAGTCCGTGACGACGACCCGGTAAATGATGTGGTTGGAAGGCTGCAGGTTAGCTCCGGAGGGACCGAGAGTCAGCGTGCTGCCTTCCACCACGGAATCGATGTATTCGAGCAGGTTGTCATCGCACTCGATAGAAACGGCCGCCACATCGCCTTGGGAGAGCAGCATCTCGCCACTTCCGCGCACAGCGATCGAGTGGAAAGCGGGAACCGATCGCTCCTGGATCTGAATCGTTCCAGAGCCGGGGATGCCGGTCAGGGAGCAGGCCGGCAGGGTGAGGGCGAGAGCGGTGAGCAGCAGGGGAGTCTTCATGATCTTGGGGGCGTCGGGGGACTTACCTTACGAAGACTTTGAAAATCATTTGGATGAAAGGGAATATTGGAGCCCTTTGCGGTGTGTAAATGGGCCTGTTTATGGGGAGCATAGCTTTCCCCGTCGCTGTGGAGGGTATTTGTGACAAGGGCACTGAGGTTGTCGGGGTAGCCTTGTGCCCTATGAACTCGGATCCTCTCAAATTGATGTGCCCTTGCGGGTCGCAACTGGCCAAATCCAAGTGCTGCGTGCGCTACATCCAGGGCTTTGAAAATGCTCCCACGCCCGAGGCTTTGATGCGTTCGCGCTATACGGCCTTCACCATGGGGACTGGCGAGGCGGCTTCCTACTTGTTTGCCACGCATCACCCGGGTTTCCGGTCGCCGAATTTGAAGCAGGATTTGGCCGAGGGCATGGACGGCATCTGCTCGCCAGCTGGAAACAGGTCTGATTGAAACATGGCAATTCGTCCTCCTGATGGGGGCATCGGGACACGCCCTCTGCCGGATCAGGAATTCG
>JAESRM010000164.1 GCA_016764635.1 Planctomycetota bacterium | reverse complement strand
GGCGGACCAGGCCCCGTTAATACGTAGAGCCCCTCTCAGCGGGACTGAGAGGGGCTCTCGAAGCCTAAAAATAGGCTTTTTGTGCCAGGAAGCGGCTCTTAGGCCTGGGCTGCCTCTTCCTCGTAGTACTTCTCCTGGATCTCCAGGGGGATGTAGGCCTGCAAGTGCTCCAGTTCCGCGGCTTCGCGGATCATGTGTCTGGCTATGACCAGACGCTGGATCTGGTTCGTGCCTTCGTAGATCTGGAGGATCTTCGCGTCCCGGAAGAACTTGGCGATGGGGTAGTCCTCCATGTAGCCGTAGCCGCCGAAGACCTGCACTGCATCGGTGGCCACATCCATGGCCACGTCGGCTGCCAGGCACTTGGCCATGGCGGCCATCTTGCTGTTGGCCGGGCTGGGTCCATTCTCATCGATGCCTGCGGCAGCGGCGTAAACCAGCTGACGGGAAGCTTCGGTGTGCATGCTCATGTTGGCGAGCATCTGCTGAACCATCTGGTGCTTGGAGATCGGCACGCCGAACTGTTGACGACGGTTGGCGTAGACGTTGGCCAGGTCCATGGCGCCTTGGGAGGCTCCGACCGCTTGGGCGGCGACACCCGGGCGAGCGTAGTCCAGGGTCATCATGGCGTGCTTGAATCCCATGCCGGCGCGACCGCCGATCAGGTTTTCCTTGGGCACCTTGACGTGGTCGAAGTGGGTCTCGACAACGGGCACACAACGGATACCCATCTTGTCCTCGACCTTCTTGATCTCGAAACCAGGAGTTCCTTTCTCGACCACGAATGCGCTGATTCGACGCGATTTGGAGTTCGGGTCAGTCACCGCGAAGACCGTGTAGATGTCCGCGACGCCACCGTTGGTGGTCCACTTCTTCTCGCCGCAAATCTCCCAGTGATCGCCGCGATCGAAAGCGCGCACGGCAAGGCCGCTGGCATCGCTGCCCGCGAATTTCTCGGAGAGGCAGAAGGCCACGAACTTGTCGCCGGCAGCGATCTGGGGCAGATACTTTTTCTTCTGCTCCTCGGTGCCGCCGAGGATGATCGGGAAGGACCCCAGGGCGTTGACCGCGAAGGCCACGCCGAAACCGGAGTCGGCCTTGGCGAGCTCTTCGGCAACCAGGGCTAGGGCTAAAACGCCCGCGCCGTGTCCGCCATATTCCTTGGGGATGAAAGTACGGAAAAGACCAGCGTCAGCCACGGCCCGTGCGGCCTCGTGGTTGTACTCCTGGAGCTTGTCGAATTTGGCCGCGTGGGGCCGCACGTACTTCTCGGCGATCTCTTTGGCGATTGCCTGGAGCTCGAGTGCTTTTTCGCTGAAAACGATGTTTTGCTGCATTTTCGATTCTTTTGAAGCGATTCTATTGGCCGATTCTGAAGGTAGGAGTGGAGTGGGTCATCAGGCCCACACCTCCGAACCGAATCTGGGGAGCAGTATAGCGGCAAGCAGCAACAATACACCCCCCCGGTCGACCCCTTTGGGGAACGAAACTCAGTCCTTGCGCGCGATCAACAATTGTCGAGTCGATTCCGCATGGAAGGGCTCCCCAGCGAAGCTACCCGCAACGCGCTCTACTGTGACACCCCTTTCCCCCAACAGCTGGGCCATGAGCTCGGGATCGTAGAAACGCACATCCTCCTTCCAGGAGCGCTCCCTTCCGTCCACGTTAACTATGCGAACCCGCTTGGTGACCCTCTGGCCCCCATCTTCCAAGCGCCGACTCTCGTAGAGCACGAATCCGTCCCGCTCGGTTTTGGATTCGGGCACCAGGTTGGCCCGGATACGTTCAGGATTCATGAGGTCCATGACCAGCCGGCCGCCGGGCTTTAGGACACGGGTGATCTCGTCCAATACCCCCCTGTCCCCGGCCTCGCCGAAATACCCGAACGACGAAAAAAGATTGACCAAACTATCCATCTCCTGATCTGCGAAGGGCAGGTAGCGCACATCTCCCCGCACGAGGCGCCCATCCAGAGCCTCCCCACCTTCCAAATTTTCGGCCTGGGTGAGCAGGTCGGCAGATAGATCGAGGCCGACCACATCCACGCCGCGCTCCAGGAGAGCCAAACTGTGCCTTCCAAAGCCGCAACACAGGTCCAACGTGCGCCCCCCGACCCCCTGCTCGATCAACCACGAGACCTCCTCCCGAGCTGCCGCCAAATCCCGATGGGGGTAGACCTCCAGGTATCCAGATTCAAACGCGGTTTCGTACCAGGGCTTTTCGGCATCGCTCATAGGGGTGACTCACAATTAGGGCGGCTTGGCGGTTCCCGCCCAGTGGCTGGAGAGCATAGGCCCCCCCAACTCCGCCTGCCACCCCAATTGGGCCCTGGCGYGGGGTCTGCCCTTCCTTGCTCCCAAGCAGGCCACCCAATGGCATCCCGGGCGGACTAATTTCGCAGGTATGTGTCCGCAGCACGGGTTGGGCGCCATTTGTAAGTGAGCCGCGGAATAGTCCGCAATCAACACCTATAAATGCCATGAAACTCACACAGATCCCCGTACTCGTCGTAGGTCTTGCCGCCACGAGTCTCGCCGCAAATGCACAATCCGTGCACTTCTCCGTAGATTGGCGCAGCCCTTCCATCGGGGTGCTTGACTCGACGACCCTCATCCCGATTGTGTCCGGCGACATCTTGACGCCCGCAGCTGGCGTTCCGATGTTGGGGCCCTTGGCGGCACCGTCCACCAGCATCGCCCATGACGGTGGCGGATTGGGTTTGCTCACCGGCTGTGTAGGTTTGCCTGGCGGCAGCCCGTGCCCCACGGAGGTGGACGCTTTGTCATTTGGCATGGATGATCCGGTACAGCACTTCGGAATGGATTCCGGCGCACTTCAATGGTCTGTGGACACTTTCGCACTCGGGTTCGCCCCCATCGCGCCGAATGTGATGAGCGAAGCTCTCTTCGGAGAATCTGCTGCCGACGTCATGCGGAACGTGGGATCTCTCGGAACTCTTCCGGCTGGTGGCGGACCGCCGATTGGGCATCGAGGAATTTGGGATGGCGATGGCCTGGTTTCCGGCTCTGGATACGTTTATGCGGGGCTGGGACTTATCGAGCCYTCGTCCTTCTCCCTAGGTTTTGCCGCTACCGGCGACAACCTGGATGCACTCGACGTGCTCCCCGCAGGAGCCGTCACCCCATTTACGGCCTACTTCAGTCTTGACTCCGATTGGATCGATCCACTGACGGGTTTAATGCTGAATGCATCAGCACCCAGTCACGGATATTCGGGCGCTGACGTGCTGGTATCGACCGCAGGATCTGCGCCAATGATGTATGCGCCGGCACCCTCATTGGGTCTGGACTTGTTTGGAATCTCCGGCGCTGACGACCTGGATGCCTTAGCCCTGTGGGACAATGGTGATGGCCTCTTCACAGCATCTAGCCAACCCTTTGATTGGCTGTCCGGCTCCACGGACATGCTGCTATTCTCCGTGCGCAGGGGCTCCGACGTCATCGGCATGCCCGATAGCATTTTCGGACTTCCCATTGAGGAGGGCGACATACTAACGACACCGCTTCCCACGGCTCTAGGTGGCGTCTCACCTTTCCCCGGCATTTTCATTGCTGCCGAAGTGATAGGACTCAACACGGTTCGCTCCGGTATGGCGTTCCCGTTCGGTGACGACTTGAATGCCCTGTCCCATCGACAAGGGATGTTCAACGACTGCGACGGTGATGGCATCGACGATACGCATGCCATCGCGACGGGCCTCGTACTGGACTTCAACACCAACGGCATCCCCGATGTCTGCGAGTCCTACCTCACCTGCACGCCCTATCCCAACTCCACCGGAGTTCCGACGGTGCTCGCAGGCGCGTTCACGGGTAGCCCGGGTTCGGGTTTTCACCTCGAGTCGACATCTGGCCCTTCAGGTCACATCGGATACGTCCTGGTTAGCACGGGAATCAACCCGTTGGGTCTCCTCATTGGCAGCGGAAACCTCTGCCTGTCGGGCGCTCTTGCTCGCTACAACGTGTCCGGGACCGCCTGGAACTCCGTGGGCCTCTTTGACGGGTCGGGAGTGCTGCAAAACCTTGTGGGCACTTCATCCGTGGGCTCGGGATTCGATGTCCCAGCGGCCGTGCCTGCTCCCATCGGTGGAGTGATCTCAACCGGTACGACATTGCACTTCCAGTTGTGGCACAGGGATACGGGCGGGACCTCTAACTTCTCCAACTCCGTCACTTTCTAGGCCGATACGCCGGTCAATAACGAGTCTGGCCGGAATAGAACCCCTATTTCGGCCACTTCCACAAAGGACTTCTACGTGGCGCTGGAGGGCTCCATCAATGGGTTTTATACCAACCCCGCCACTACACATGAAGGCACAACACCAGGCCTCGTTATCATGGGAACGGTCATTCACCCATTCAGATTGAAGCCCCACATGCTCAACGCCCACCAGACTCTATTTTCGACCTTCCTGCTGCTGTTGACCCTGACCGCCTGCGGCAAGGTCGACTTCAAGGGACAGAACATCCACATCACCCATGACCCCGAGGCAGACACCCTCGAGCTCAACCTCGTGTACTACGGCGTGATGGCACGGGGAGCCCATGCAAAAGAGACCAAAAGGTCCATGGGACACCGCGAGTCTGAAGACTTGCTCAAAGCCGTGGCATCCATCGAATCCATGGCCAAGGGCGCCAAGCGCTTCATGCCGATCGCCCCGGTATTCGTCATCGACCTGGATGAGCGAGCGGATGAGCTGCGCGCAGAGTTGGAAGCCGAAGGAGGCAAGGAATCCGGGGAAGCCAAGCTGCAACTTGCCATGATCGAGCGCATCACGATCGAAGAGGTACACGTCTCTCTGGACAACCAGGGCCGGATTCAAATGCACCAAAAAATCAAGTTTGAGGGCGCCAAGGATTTTACGGCCTCTCTCAATAAAGCCCTCCGCGACGGGCTCCTGCTGTGGGCCGCGGAGGAGAGCGGTTTCAGGGATGAGAGTGCACACATCCTCGACATCAATACGTGTGATTCCTGGCTCGAGGAAGCCAAGGAAGGTAAGGATTGGCTGCGCTGGGACGGCACATCCCTGGTGGCCAGCATGCCCATGAGCCCCGGCTCGACAGCACGCCTACTGCAGAACGTCTACCACGAGATCGCTATCGAGATAGAGGGACACAACCGCGTAGGCATGGCGTCCATGCTTGCACTCATCTCAGAAGTCAGTACTGAGGATGGCCGTCTCACACTTCGGCTCGATCCCAACGACCACAACGCCTTGACCTTCTCCATCCCCGAAGATGACCGCAAGTAYGCGACCAGYCTGGTCGAAGCGCTCMAGGAGAARGGCTTCCTATTCCACAAAGCGGATACCAAGAARTGAKRYCAMCAGGGGAARACGAGCMGATMGATCCAACGCCTARTAGCYTGTTTGGGCTSCARGATCGGATCTACTCGGGTTTCGTGCTCGGCTTTGCWGCCCACGYCTGCGCGGTGMTCCTCCTTGTGGCYWTSAAYGCMGCRACRRTSATYYWSCTGATMGGCCTCACCCAGCTKCTRTGGCTCTGGCCCTTGGAAACCTACCTTGGGCGCCGCGGGCTGCATGCCATGCGCCGGGGGGTGCACTTCATCATGYTGCTCACCCTGATCGCAGGATTCTTCATGGTCACCAACCTGAAGTTTGGCGGGCACTGAGATCYGGCCGAATTCGACCTGCGGGGGGGTTCCGCCCCCTCCCAATCCTGGTATCGTCTCGCCCATGTCGAATCCCAGTTTCACGGTCATTGACGATTTCCTCAACGAAGAGGACTGGGGCGCCCTGTGGACCGAATTCCAGTTCATGGAACTGCACCCGGTTACGCGCACGGTAGGCGCTTGGAAACTGGACGACGGCGCTCCGTTAGGCGGGCATGAAATCATCACGCCGCCGAAGGACCAGGAACTCGTGCACGATCCGAAAAATCCCCAGGTCTATCCGAGCAACACAGCGGTCGATGCGGTCATCACCAACCTGTTCGCCGAGTCCGAAATCTACGCGCCTATCGTCGGCGAGCAGTGGTCTCGAATCAGTGCCCGCGCCTATGTCTACCCCCACGACACCGGGCTCTCCTGGCACCGCGATGACAGCGAACTCTACTCCGGCGCTTTCATCTACTACGCACACCCCCACTGGAATGCCCACTGGGGAGGCGAACTGATGGTCGCCGATGAAACCGATGAAGACCTCGGCATCATGGCCCATCGCTTCGAAAACGAGGCTTACTCCGAATCCCTACTCGAGCGCGGCATGGGACGTTTCATCATGCCCAAGCCCAACCGTCTCGTCATCATCGGCGGCGCCCCCCACGCCGTCGCCCCCGTATCCACCGCCGCCGGCCAAAACGTACGCGCGAGCGTCACCGGCTTTTTTCTCCGCGACTGATCCCATGGCAACCTACAAACTCACAATCGCCTACGACGGCAGTCAATTCAAAGGCTGGCAACGGCACCCCGGTCAACCGACCATCCAAGGCGCGCTCGAAGACGCCCTGATGGAAAACACGGGCGTACGGGCCCCCATCGAAGGCTCTGGCCGCACGGATAGCGGCGCCCACGCCGACGCCCAAATCGCAAGCGTGACCGTGCCCGACGGAACCGACCTCGGTGACTTCAATGCCGTGCTCGTACCCGGCGTGCAAGTCACCAATGTCGAAACCAGCCACGAGGGTTTCCACGCGCGCAAAGAATCCATCGGCAAGACCTACCGCTACGTGATCTGGAACTCCTTCGAATGCCCCGACGAGCTCGTCGGCCGCGTTTGGCACATCCCGGGCCACCTGGACGTGGAAGCCATGGTCGAAGCCTGCCCCCACTTCGAAGGCCAAATCGACTTCGCCTCCTTCGCCAAGAAGCCCAACTTCAAACGCGCCTCCACCGTGCGTCAAATGCGCAGCGTGAAACTGGATTTCGAACCGCCCCAGATCACCATCACCATGCACGCCAACTCGTTCCTCTACAAAATGGTCCGCAACGTGGTGCGCTCCATCGTGCGCGTGGGCGAAGGCCGCCTGACCCCCGAGGACATCCCCCTCATCATCGCCTCCGGCGACCGCTCCTCCGCCCCCGGCACCGCGCCGGCCTCGGGCCTGCACCTGGAAAAGGTCCACTACAAGGACCAATAAGCAGGGTACAGATCAGGGTACAGATCAGGGACCACTTCAATCGCCAATCCGGGGT
>JAESRM010000293.1 GCA_016764635.1 Planctomycetota bacterium | reverse complement strand
GACCTGCGCCACGCCCCGGTGCGTCGCTCCTCCGCCCCGCTTCCTACCGACCGCTAACCCGGAGCCAAAATGCACATCGATACTCGATTCGCGCGCTTCGACGCCGCGCCGGGGGACCCCTGTCGTCCCACTTCCACCCCTATCTACCAAACCGCCACCTTCGAGCAGGAATCCGCCCTCGAATTTGGCCGCTTCGATTACACGCGCAGCGGCAACCCCACGCGCACGGTACTCGAGGACAAACTCGCCGAGCTGGAGGGAGGCCGTTTCGGCTTCGCCCTAGCCAGCGGCATGGCCGCCCTCTCGACCCTGTTGCGCGCGGCCTTTTCCTTGGACGTCACGCCCACAAGTCGCGGTTCATTGATCGTGGGTTCCGACCTGTACGGCGGTACGACCCGGCTCATTGAACGCTTGGTCGCCCCGCTCGGCGTGACCGTAAGTTCGGTGGACACCACGGACTTGCAAGCGGTGCGTGAAGCCCTCGCCAACCCCTCTTCCGGTCCAACCTGGATCTTGCTCGAATCCCCCAGCAATCCCCTGCTACGGGTCAGCGACATCCCCGCCATCGCCGAACTGGCCCACGCCAGCGGCGCGCGTTTGGCCGTGGACAACACCGCGCTTTCGCCCTACCTACAAAACCCCCTGGCCCTGGGCGCGGACGTGGTCGCGCACTCCGGAACCAAACATTTGGGAGGCCACGGGGACGTGACCGCCGGAGCCCTTGTGACCCGCGACGAAGGCCTCGCCGAAGCCATCGGCTTCCTGCAAAACGCGGAGGGCACGGCCCTGGCCCCCTTCGATTCCTGGCTCCTATTGCGCGGTATCAAAACCCTCGCCGTACGAGTCGCCCAGGAGAATCGCAACGCCCTAGAGGTCGCAAAATTCCTCGAACGCCACCCTGCGGTTTCGAAAGTCCACTACCCGGGCCTGCCCAGCCATGCCGGCCACGACCTGCTCAAAAAGCAAGCCCGGGGCACCGGCGGCCTCTTGAGCTTCGAAACCAAGGACCCGGCTTTCTCCCGAGCCATCTGCGAATCCACAAAGCTCTTCACCATCGCCGTAAGCTTCGGCAGCACCAACTCGACCATCAGCCTGCCCTGCAAAATGTCCCACGCCAGCGTGCCCGACCAAGCCATCAAACAAGGTCGCATCGCGCCCCTACCCGCCGACCTGGTCCGTCTTTCCATCGGCCTAGAAAACCCCGGCGACCTGATCGAAGACCTGAAACAAGCCCTCGTTTGTTCCCAGCAGTCAGAGGCCAAACTCAAACCCAGGGCCGGCCCCTTGCTGCATTGATAGAGGCCTTGAGACACAGCGACTGGACAGACCGTGGCACTTTCAATCCTCCAAGCCTTCCAGATCCGACGGAAGGTCCTGGAGGCGAGTAGCCTGCCATGAGCTTCGGGCGTTGAGCACCCATACCTTCCTTGCCTGTTCATCGATGGTGAAAAGCAGGACATAGGTTCCGACCCGCATGGCTCGCACCTCGTAAGAGCAGTGCGCATCCTCTTCGGCGCGCTCACACCGGTGGGGCATTTCCTCCAGGGACTGCCCCGCTTCCATCACCATCTGCAACCAAGCGGTAGCCCGTTTTGGAGCTCTAGATTCATTTAGGATGTAACTCGCCTGGGCAAAGATTCTGTCCAAGACCGCCTGTGTCATCACAACTTCATAGGTCATGGCTCGATTTGCAATCCAAGGTCACTTGCGACCTTGAGTAGGGCGTCCTTGAAAGCGATGCCGCGGCCCGCGCGAGCTTCTGCCATGCCGTGCTCAATGGTCGCCAAGCTGTCGGCCAACTCAGCCTTCTCGGCCAGGGAGTCGTAGGCCGCTGGACTCAGCAAAACTGCATCTGTCTGGCCATTGGTTGTGATGTACAGGGGGCGCCCTGTCTTTCTTACCTGTTGCATGTGGTCTCTAAGGTGCTTGCGGTGCTCGGTAAAGCTGGTGATGTCGGTGCTACGGGTCATGGTTTGTCCTATCGGTCTAGGTGTACACAATACTGTACACCAAGACTCCTGGAGTGTCCATGCCACGCAATCCAAGGCCGAGGGAGGCTTCCCCCCCCTCCTTCCAGATCGCGCACCTAAAGACTCCGGCCAACCCTAATAGTTGCACTCTTGCTGGCAAAAAATCGTCTCGCGCCCGCGCGACTTGTCCCTCCACAAAAAATATAGAAGCGTGCCGGGCGCAACGGATACCGTTGAGCCCGACACGCTTCTGTGCCCAATTCCAAAGTCGGCAGGCCTACCAGGGATTGGTCGCGAACACTGCCAGCTCGGGAATGAAACCGCGTGGGTCCATTTCCATGGCCGCCACGATGGCGTGGGCGATTTCTTCGCTGCGCAATTTGTTGCCGGCGGCCGTGCGCTCGACGCGGTCTTCGGCGCCGAAGGCCGTGGCGACCTCGGAGGGGTTGACCTGGATGACCGGCACGTTGTGGGGCCGCAGGTCCGCTTGCCAGCACTGGGTCATGCCGCGCAGGGCCCACTTGGAAGAAGAATAAACCGTGCCCTTCGCGTAACCCTTGAGCGAGGCGGTGGACGCAATGTTCACGATGCAGCCGCTGTTCTGCTTCTTGAACAACTCCGCCGCGTGCTGACCCATCATGGCCGCGCCAAACACATTGACGTCGTAGACCCCGCCGCATGGCGTCGATGTCCAACTCGTCGATGGACGCATGCCCACCCCCAATGCCCGCGTTATTAACCAACCCATCGAGCCGCCCAAACTTCGCCAGGAACTCATCATAAGTCCGCTGTACCTGATCCGCCTGGGCCACATCCGCATGGATGGCAAAGGCCCCCATCTCCCCAGCCACGCGCTCCAACTTCTCTCGATCGCGCCCAGTGATCGCCACCGAAGCGCCCTTCTCGATCAATAATTCCGCCGTAGCCTTACCGATTCCCGAGCTTCCGCCCGTGACCAAATGATTTGTGTTCTTGAGTTGCATGCGCGCAACTTAGCACGAATCCGCAAACTTCAAAGCCTCCCTATGACCACTCACGTCGCCTTGGCACGGAACCGGTTAGGTCACTCCGCTGGAACCAACGCATGCAACGTGTCGCGCTCGCGCATGAGGCGGGCCATGTTTTGGCAGTTGCGGGCGTAGCGTAGGGCACCGGTGCTCTTGCGGTTTTGGGCTTCGGCTTGCACTTCGGTTTTGCACCACTTGGGATAGGAGCCGGCGGCTTTGATCCAGCGGTTGAGCTTGGTGCGGCCGGCGTTGTAGGAGACGAGTACGGCCTCTTCGGACCAGTCGCCGCGGTGCTTCATGAGCCAGGCCCAATGGCTGGCTGCCAAGCGGATGTTGAGCTTGGAATTGTCCAGCAGGTCCTTCTTGGAAGGCTCCGGTAGCTTGAGGCGTTTGGCGGCGTCGCTCGCGGCGGCCAAGGAGAGTTGCATGAGGCCCATGGCGCCCGCGGAAGAGGTCTGCCCCCCCACGCCGCGACTCTCGTTGTACATGATGCCTGCCAGCATGTACGCGTCCACGCCCGACTCTTGGGCGGCTTCATGCAAGGTCTTTTCAAAGGTCGCGATGCGATTGAAATCGGCCTGTTGCATGTCGCCCCCCGCTTTCAAGGCCTCGAATGCGCGCACCACCATGCCCGGCTTCTTTGCCTGCAAAACCAAGAACAGCGCCAATGCCATGGCCACGCCCACCCCGACCCAAGGCCAGGGGGAGCGCAAGCGAAGCATGCTGCGCTTGGTTTCCATCAGCGGATTTCAGCCGGGGAATCGAGCAGGGCCTCGGCCCACTCTTGGCGGGCGGCGCGGCCTTTGGGCATATCCCCAAGGTTGCGTCCAGAGCGGCGTTCGAGCTCGCGGTAGGCGCGCTTGGCCAACCAGGGCTCCGAAGATTGCAGGGCTTGGATCATGAAAACCATGGCATCCGCGGACAGGGATGAGTTTTCGGGGTTGAGGCCCGGCTGACGCTGGAGGCCCGTCGCCTGGTCAAAATGCTCCCCAAAGAGTGCCGGTGAATTGAGTCCCCGAGCGCTGCAAGCCGCTAGGAACCAGGAGAACGAGTCCTCCTGGAGAACCGTGTCGTACCAGGTCCACCAAGCTTCAGCGCGCTCGTCGGAGCCGGCCAGGTCCACGCAGGTCAACCCCACCAGGACCTGGGCCACTTGGGTATCGGTAGGATCTTCCGTCAGGATACGGATCAAGGCCGGGGCCGATCGCGCCACGTCCTGGACACCCAGGATCAACGCAACTTCGCGACGCACCACCGGATGCGGCGATCCCAAAGAACCGCGCAAGGCTTCATGGGCACTGGTGCCCAAGTCCAAAAGTCCGCGGCGTAGGGCCCCGTGAATGCCCTGCTCTTTCCCCTGGCGCATGAGTGCGATCAGGATCTGCGCCACGCGCGGATCCTTCAGGTCCGCMAGGGCTTCCACAACCGTKAGGCGGAATTGGCTGCCCGGCNCCACCAGCATCAATTGCARGACCTCGCGGGAGCGTTCCCCRCCCAAACGGCCCAGGGCGCGCAGGGCCACCGCGCGCGTTTCATCGTCCCCGTCCAGTGCTTGTAGAAGGGTCGCGGGCAAGGCGCGTTTTTCGCCTTTCAAACCGCACGCCTCGATAATGTGACGACGCACCGACATGCTGGGGTCGGTCAGCATGGGCTCCACAGAAGCCCAAGCTTCCGGCGTGCCCAGGTCTAAGTTCACCATGGCGCCCGCCACGCGCAGGATGGCCGAGTCGTCGGCGCAGGCCAAACGAACGCGCTCGCTGCCCATCAACGCCAAGAGGTCGGCGATCGTGTCGACAGCGTCCATGCGGTAGCGCTCCATGAGGCGACCGATCAAGCGCTCGGAGAGCAACAGGGCTTCCGCGCTGGGTGTTTCCGCAGCGCGCAATCCGGTGGAGTCCAATGTCAGGTCCGCCAAGAGACGAGCCTCTTGGCCATAGGAAACGGGCACCTGCAGAAGCTCCAATAAGGTGTCGAAGTCCGAGGAATCGGGACCGTTTCCCAGGGCTTTCAAGCGTTGGATTTCAGCCAACCCCATCCCGAGGCTGCGGCCGCGCCGACTGGCCAACCAGGCCAGCGCATTGCTGCGCAACCAGCGCCCGCGCCGCGCTCCTTCCATCGGAATATCCGCGCCTTGCCCGCGAACCTGCAGCACCCAGCCGGTTTTGTTGCCGTGGATCGGAAGGAAAAAATCCTGCCAGTGATTCTGTGCACGCAGGGCCAACAACGAAGCGCTCAAAGCCTGCATCCAATCCTCTTCAGCGTCAGCGCCAAAGCTGAAGGTCTTGGCTTGGCCATCCAAACGCACGACCAATTCCTGCCCCCTGGAAAAATCCCTTCCGCGCGGACCCGGAGCTCGTTGTGCGCTGAGCACACCGCGCTCCTCCAACCAATTCATGACCTCCAGGGCCTGGTCGGCGGAAAGGTAATAGCGCTCGCCTTCGAAAGCGTCCAACTGCTGGAGCAACAAGGCCGGTCCGAGGAATTCCACAGCTAGGCCTTCTGCCCGATCCACGTAACTCACCGATAGGCTCTCGAAGGACTCCGGAGTCCACGACATGGCCGCCCGCGACGCGCGGAAGGAGTTGCGGTTGCGCAGCCACCACTTGGCCCACTTGGGACCCGAGGAACCAAATCCTTGCCCCGTCAGGGTTTGCAAACGGCGCACGCAGGGCTTCAGGATAGAGCTTCGGTCATCGAAGAATTCGACGCCAGCGGCCACTTCCACCAGGGCCTCAACGACGACACCATCCAGCCAAGGGCTGTCCTGACCGCTCTCCATGCGATAGCCGATTCCGGCCAGGGCCAGGGCGGCTGTGTTGTGTACGAGTGGGTCGCTCATGTCCATGGCGCGCAACAGGGTTTCCACGTGGCCGCTGTGCAAGCGCGGCTCGAAGTAACGATCCTCGCGTTCCACCAGGGCCAGGATCGCGTAAGCATTTTCGCGAAGGATCCAGCGGCTGCCGAAGGCGCGCATTTGCAACTGCACGTCCACGGAGTCGTCTTGCCAAGTGACCAGGATGTCCACGGCTTTTCGGGCCACGCGACCCCGGGTGTCGGCCAGGGCATCGAGCACGCGCTCGGTCACACTGGGATCGTCGATGCCCGCGACCAGGTCGAGGGCGCGCAAACGCGAGTCCATGCGCTTGGAAACCAGGACCGGCTGCAAGTAGGGCAACCATGAGGCGGGCAGCGCATCCGTGCCGCCACCTTCTGCCGTGAGTTTCTTGAAGGCCGTCACGCGCACGGGTTTCTGCGGGTGATCCAGCAGGGCGCAAAGGAGGCGCGGGCTGGCCTGTACGGGATTCAGTTGAATGAGTTGTTCGACGAGGGCGCGGCCCACCTTGGCCGGGACTGCGGAGCGCAAACGGTTGGCCACCAATTCGGCATCCGAAGCGATTCCACCGAGCAGCAAAGCGCGGGTGGTCACCAGCAGGACGGGTCCTTCCATGGAATCCAGCCGCTCGCGGGCGGCGATCAAGCCGGCATCACCGCAGGCCACCAGGCCTTCCGCCGAGGTGTGAATCAATCCCAAATCCTTCACGCGTCGGCTCATGACGTCGTCTAGGATGCCATGGGCCTTTCCCAAAGGGCCTTCGGTCACGGGCGGACCGGCGATGCTGGGTGCGTTGGGCTGCACGGCCCCGGGCAATTCCACAGTCTCGCCACCTTCGGCCAGGCTCGGAAGGTCCAAGCCTCCCCCGCGACGCGCGTCCCGTGCCGAAACCTTGCGGAACAGGCGCACATTGCGGCAGTTGGAGCACCAGGCCTTTTGCTTGCCCTTGCTAGCTTTGGTGCCGATTTTGGTCGTGTAGTTCGAAGCGCCGCACTTGGTGCATTCCAGGTGGGGAACCAGGCCGCCCGAACGGGCCGCTTGGGGCTCCGATCGGCTGACGGGCGCAGCGCCCTTGGTCTTGGGCAAATCCAGCTGGGCCGAAGCCAAGGGGGTCAGCAGGAAAGCGAGTGCGAAAGGCAGCAGGGAAACGAAGAATCGTGACATATGTTTAATGGGGGCGGGACGGGGGTGTGTCATACCGCACGCAGGCCCAGAGGATACGGAATCCCTGGGCAAGGCGCATGGGCCCATTTCACCTGATCCCAAGGCGGGCCTAGCAGGCCGTTGAAAAACAGCGGTTTCCGGACGGGTCGTCACAATCCGGCTGGCAAGGCGCTCAGGTTCCCTGCATAGTCGCTCTATTCGAGGGGT
>JAESRM010000348.1 GCA_016764635.1 Planctomycetota bacterium | reverse complement strand
GCAAGGGGTACTCAGGCGTCGCCAGCGGAGCGCCGGAGGGACGATTCAAAACTGCATTCAACTGCGCCTTTAGCGGCGCTTCCAGGTCGTACAAACTCAGGAGGCGGTCCTCCAGTTGGCCAAGCTCCAACTCCACGCGTAGGATCTCGGAGGGCTTGGACAAACCCAACTCCAAGCGGGTGCGCGCCACGTTCTGCCAATGACTTAGCAAATCACGGTGTGCGAGGGAAACTTGAACCGCCTGCTGAAGCCAGGCCAGCTCATACCATACGTCCTTGATTTGGCGGTCCAAATCCAGGTAGGCAATTGCGACCCCTTCCCCTATGGCCTCGGCACGGGCCGTAGCCACGTCCCCCGCCAACTGCCGCTTGCCGAACCCAGGCAGCGCCTGACTGATCGACAGCTTGCCTCGCATGGGCCCCGTACGGGTTTCGACCTCCGAAAGAAACGCACCAAACAAGATGCGCGGCTCGGGCAGTTTGCTGGCCTGCGGGATTTGCYCGATGGCGGTACGCCATGCATGGAAAGCGACGCTCAACTTGGGGTTGTGCAACCTCCCATAAGCCAACAGGTCCGCAAGCTGGGCGTCTGGGGCTAGTGATTGTTCGCGCGCCGGCTCAGGGTCTGAGTCTTCGGAGGCGACTCGGTCGGGGCGCAGCTCCTTCCAAGCATCGAGATTGTCCCGATACACCAATTCGGTGGAGGCGCAGGCCGGGGCCAAGATACAGAGCAGCCAAGCGGCTTTCTGGAATTGCATGATGTGGTTTGATTAGGATCTTTGGAGCGAAAGGGCAGTTCGAAATTCGAGCGACTCGGACCTTCCCCAACGCATCCGCGTTGAGAAGGAGCCAATCGCTGAAAAACCGACCTACAGATTCGCTACGGAGAGATCCGCCAAGAAGGCGATCAGACCACTATTCTGCAATCGACGGGGTGCTAGGCCGGACGGGCCCCAAGCACAAGGTGAAAGGCCTCCAGGCGGCCAAGCCGTACGCACACTGCGGCTCGAAGAGGCCCCATTGGGCAGCAAACCGAGGTGCGGTGCCAAAAGAACCCATTCATTCGCTTGGGTTTCTAAATCAAACCACCAAGCAAAGGGTCCTTCGAAAGTCTGACCATCAAAAATCACGCCATTCGGGGCGCTGTCCACGGGCAGTAAGGGGCAATGGCAAACGGATTCACTTACGGGGGGCACGGACATGCCACCCTGGGGCAGCTTGCTGCAGCAGGACAACTCCACGGCCGGTTTGGCCTTTGTGGCGCAACAAGAATCGGCTTCAGCCACCGGCATGGGGCCGGAATGCCCATCCAGCTCTCCACAATCACCGGCCTTACCCATGGCGGAACACCCACAAAACGAACCCTGGGCCGCTAAAACGGGCTGGGCCATATACATCAACAGCAGTAGCACAACGCCCAACGTGTGGGCGAAGCTCTTCTTGGACTGGAGGTGTGTATTCTGGCGCTGCATGGCTGTGGGCTCAAGGTACGCTCATCGGCGGGAATTGTGAACATCTTTCCTACGTTCCCGCGCAAAATTTTGATATTCGCATATTTCCAACCCTGGACCGTCGCAGGTCCCGTGGTTGAGCTTCATTTCAGAGTCCCCGCCCCTACCTTTTTGCACGCTCCAGTCTAAAATCAACTCTCATGTTGATCGGGGGCCCGTACCGAAGTAGCGTGATAACCATGTCTCGATTCTCTGCTACCTTACTACTGCTCTTGGCGCTCCTTGTTGGGCCCGCCTTGTGCATGGGTGGCTTGATCGAGCATTCCTGCGAATGCGGTGGTGACACCGAATTGCAGTGCGATCACGAGGATGATTGCGCAGGCGACCTCTGCTCGACTTTTTCTATTCCTAAGAAGGATGGCAATAACTGGCAACTCGACCTGGACCTACTGTGGCTGCCCGTTCAGCCCATAGTGGTGCAAGTTTTTTGGCTCGAAAGTGGGCTACCGGTAGAATTACCCTCGTTAAATTTTCAGAGGTCACCAGGGCTACCCTATCTGCCCAGTGATCGGCCTCAACTCATCTGATTGAAAGGAAACCAGATCCGTACCACCGGTACGTTTCCAGGGGCTTGCCCCAAGGAAGCGCCGCGTGGATGTCTGCCCCTTCCTTCCTAAATCAGATGCAATGAAACCTACCCCTATCCTTGCTGGATGGGCTTTGGCCGCGCTTTCTAGCTGCGCGTCCTATGCCCCCCAGCCGCTCGAGCCACTCAACATGCTCGAGCAACTCGAGGCCCAACAATGGCCCTCACCCTCGACCCCCCAAGCGGGCGAGCCCTCTCTTGGCCCGCGGGAATTGACCGCGTTCGCTCTTCAATCGCACCCCGAGTTACTGGCCTTCCGCGCGCAGATCGGAATTCGTGAAGCCCTGCTTGTCGAAGCTGGGCTCTTTGATGATCCCGAATTCTCCTGGGATGCGATGGATATCATCGCCTCAGAATCCGTGACTGGATCCAGTTCACGGCTTGACGCCTTGGGGGGCTTGGGACTCATGTTCCAGCTGCCCAGACCCGGCGAACGGCGCGCTAAGAAGGGCGCAGCCCGGGCCGGAATCGATCAAGCCAGGAGTTCGCTGCTACAAGCGGAATGGCGCTTGGCCCTTGATGTTCACTTGGCCTATGAAGAGCTGCTTTTGGCAAACGAGCTTCTCTTAGAAAATCAGAACCTGGAGCAACTCGCACTGACCACATTCCAGCACTTCCAAGCGGCTCAAGAAGCTGGCGCGGCCACCGGAATCCAGGCCAACTTGGCAGGGGGCGCCCTTGGAGTTCGCCAATTGGAGGTCGTATACGCCAATGAACGGGTTCTCTTGGCCCACCTAGAGCTCAACGAGCTCCTCGGTGTGTCGCCGGACACCCGACTGCAACCCACCCGCCACGGCAACCCCGCAGAGCTAGCCTCTGAGCTTCCTTCACCGGAACAACTACTGCGCTACAGCCTCACCAAGCGCCCCGAGCTCCTGGGCGTGGTCGCCGAGTATCAAGAAGCGGAAGAGCTGTTGCGCTTGGCCTATTCGAAGCAATACCCCACTCTTGCCGTTGGAACAGGCGTCGCGATAGGGCTGCCGCTCCTTTCTCGATTCGCCCGCCCTGCTATCGCCACCGCACTCGCGAATCGCCACCTGGTACGCTTGCGATATCTGAGCGTCCTGCACGAGGTCCGAGCACAAATCCATGCGGCCCAAATCCGGTGGACGAACTCGGAGTCGGAACTGCAACTGATCGGTGGAACCGTCCTGCCCAACGCCGAGGAAAACCTACGCCTTTCGGAAGAAGCCTTGGCCGCAGGCGAGAGCACTTTGCTCGAAACCTTGGCCCTTCAATCCGCTTTGGTGCAAGCCCGCACACAACACCTGGAAGCCCAGGGGACCCGCCGAAAAACGTCCTGGTCCCTACTTGCCGCCGGAGGGGATTTGCTCAATGCCAACCCCGCCGCCCCTTCCCTCCCCCAAACCGAACAACCGCGATGAAATCAAATCTAAAAACACTCACCCTCTTTGCATCCGTACTGCTTTTCGCATGCTCTCCCCAGCACGATGATGATCATGCGGGGGACGACCACGCTTCCGAATCTGGAGGCGAGCACGATGACCATGGCGATGACCATGATGATGAAGGCGGAGATGGCCACGACGACCACGGTGGTCACGATGAGCACGAAGGCGAAGAAGGCCATGTGGAGCTCACCCAAGAGCAATACGACACCGCTGGGATCGAGACCACGGCGGCGCGCTCGGGGCAAGCATCCGAAATGATCACCTTGGCGGGCTCTATTATCAGCAACGCCAATACCACCCGGCATGCGACTCCCCGTGTTTCCGGTCAATTGACCCAAGTTCTGAAAAACCTTGGAGACTCGGTACAAGTTGGTGAAGTCCTATGCACGTTTGACAGCGTTGAACTAGGTGAGGCCGTTGCCGCTTACCTTCAAGAGCGAGCCCAGGCGGCCGCCGCCACGGAAACTCTCAACCGAGAAAAGGACCTTTTCAAAGGCCGGATTAGCGCCCTGATCGAGCTGACCGACGGCGCCATTGCAATCCATCAGTCGATTTATAATCGGGAAGAGGATCTGCAGAAAAAGGCCATCTCAACCGTTCGTCCCCTGTTGGAAGCACGCAAAGCCTTGGAACTCACCAAGCTCGCAAAGAACCAGCAGCTTACCGAGCTCAGAGCTGCTCGGGACACACGCGTGATGAACCTCGAAGTCGCGGTTCTCGTTGAAGAAATTGCACGCACCGCCGCGCGCAATCGGTTGCTCGCATTGGGTATCCCGGACGCGACCATCGAAGGTCTTTCCGCCGAGTCCCCGCTACTCACCGGAACCTACGAGTTGCGCGCCACGGGCGCGGGTATTATCACCAGCCGCCACGCCACCTCCGGCGAGTTCGTTGCAGCTGGCTCACAAGTCTTTGTGATCGAAAACCCCGAGACCCTCTGGTTCCAAGCCTCTGCATTTGAAAACCAACTGCGGTGGATTCGGAATGGCCAAGCAGCCGACATCGAACTCGACGCATTTCCGGATGCCGAGATCGAAGCGACGATCGAGCTGGTGGATTACACGCTGGATACGGCAAGTCGCAGTGTCGGTCTTAGGATCGTTCTCGCCAATAGCATCCCCGGGAGCACCCAGGCCTTGCCGCTCCGCCCGGGCATGTTCGGTCGAGCCCAAATTTCGACATCAAGCCACTCGGCTGCCGTCATGATTCCGGAATCCGCCCTCATCCATGATGACGCCGGCGACTCCGTTTTCGTTCAAGAGGAGCCCTTGGGCTTCGAAAAACGCCCCGTGACAATCAAGCGCGCGGGCTATGGAATGGTGGAAGTCCTCTCCGGACTCGAAGCTGGTGAGATGGTCGCCATCAAGGGCAATTTCCTGCTTAAATCCGCGGAGCGCCAAGGTGAGCTTGGCGCTGGGCACAGCCACTAGTTCGTAAGAACAACGACAAAGGAAGCCCTACCCCATGATAAACAAACTCATCGACTACAGCCTGAACAACCGCCTCGTGGTTCTCATCGGCTGGCTACTCATCATCGCAATCGGTTTGCAATCCTTGCGAACCTTGCCTATCGACGCGGTACCGGACGTGACCAATGTCCAGGTCCAAATACTCACGAACAGCCCAGGTTTGGCTCCGCAAGAGGTTGAATCGTTCATCACCTTCCCGGTCGAGACCGCCATGAGCGGCCTCCCCGCGGTGGAACAGATCCGCTCGGTCTCGCGCTTTGGCCTGTCCGTTGTGACGGTGGTCTTCGAAGAAGGCACCGACATTTATTGGGCCCGGCAACTCATCGGAGAGCGCCTAACAGAGGCCCAAGATGCAATCCCCTCTTACTACGGTGAGCCGGGCATGGGCCCGATCTCTTCGGGTTTGGGCGAGATCTACCAATTCGAGGTCAAAGGTGACGACTACTCGCCCATGGAGCTGCGCGACATCCTCGATTGGAACGTGGCCAAACACTTGCGCTCCGTTCCAGGCGTGGTCGAAGTCAACTCCTTCGGCGGTGAGTTGCGCACCTACCAAGCCACGTTGGATCCGCGCAAGTTGCGCTCCTTCGGTATCTCCTTGAGCCAGGTCTTCGACGCTCTCGAACAGAACAACAGAAACGTGGGCGGCGGCTACATCGTACACGCGGATGAGCAGTATCTCATCCGCGGCGAAGGCTTGATCGACGACCTAGAGAGCTTGGGCCAAGTGGTGATTCAACACTCCAAAACCGGACCTCCCGTGCTTCTATCGAACCTTGGCAAGGTGGAGTTCGCTCCACTCCTACGCCAGGGCGCGGTAACACGTGATGGCGAGGGTGAGGCAGTTGTCGGCATCGTCATGATGCTGATGGGTGCCAACTCTCGCACGGTCTCCGAGGATGTTCACGCGAAAGTGGAGGAAATCCAGAAGACGCTTCCGGCAGGTGTCACGATCGACACGTTCTACAACCGCACGGACCTGGTGAATCGCACCATCATGACCGTGGCCAAGAACCTGATCGAAGGCGGCCTGCTAGTGGTCATCGTGCTCCTGCTGCTACTCGGTTCGATCCGAGGTGGCTTGATTGTGGCCGCGGCTATTCCGCTTTCCATGCTTGTGGCCATCATCGCCATGCGCATCACCGGCCTTTCCGGCAACCTGATGTCCCTGGGCGCGGTGGACTTCGGAATCATCGTGGACGGCGCAGTGGTCATCATCGAATCGATCGTGGCCTACATCTACTTCCAACGACACGACAAAGAAACGCCGCACCTTGAAAAGGTGCGTACCGCCTGTCACCAGGTCGCACGCCCTGTACTCTTCGCGGTTGCCATCATCATGATCGTCTACCTCCCGATCCTCGCCCTGCGCGGAATCGAAGGCAAGATGTTCAAGCCGATGGCACTGACGGTTGTTTACGCCATGGGTGGTTCACTTCTGTGCGCCTTGACCCTCATGCCCGTATTGGCATCGTTCTTCCTAAAGAAAGCGGTAGAAAAGGAACCCCTGCTCTTCCGTCTCCTCAAGGCCATTTACACGCCGATTCTACGGATCACTACCAAGCGACCGGTGCGGACAGCTCTGACCGCGTTTGGTCTTTTCGCAGTTTCTATGGTGGCCTTGCCCTTCATGGGTGCGGAATTCATCCCGAAGCTCGATGAAGGCGCCTTCGCCATGCAAATTTGGCGTTTGCCCAGCGTGTCCCTGGAAAGCTCGAACGAGATTTCCACCAAGGCCGAAGCCATCGTCAAGGCCTTCCCCGAAGTCGACACGGTAGTGTCGCGCACGGGTCGCGCCGAAATTGCCACAGACCCCATGGGCGTGGATATTTCGGACACCTACATCATGCTCAACCCGCCGGACACATGGCGCTTTGAAACTAAGGATGAACTACTGGCTGCCATTGACAAGTCGCTCAAGGCGTCCTTGCCTGGGGTCATGTTCAGCTACTCCCAGCCGATCGCCTTGCGGGTCGATGAACTGATCTCCGGAGTCCGCTCCGAAGTCGGTATCAAGATTTTCGCATCCTCCGGCTCCCTGGAGGAAATGCGGCGAGTCGCGGAAGAAGTGGCGGACACCGTACGCAAAGTACGCGGAATGTCTGAGGTCAAGGTCGAACAAACCACCGGCCTACCGACCTTGACAATCAAGGTCGACCGCGCGGCCATCTCGCGGCTGGGCATCAACGCCCAGGATGTGCTCG
>JAESRM010000163.1 GCA_016764635.1 Planctomycetota bacterium | reverse complement strand
CGCAGCCCACGAATGCAAAGATCGGCGGCACCACACCTGGGAGCCAGTCATGAGTCAAAGCAAAACAGGCGAAGAGGAAGACTTCCAAAGCTCCGGCATCCAGCTCACCACCTGGAAACGCTTAGCGCAGTTCTCACGTGCGTACCCCCGCACCCTGTGGACCCTCGCATTCTTTGCGGTCACCACCGGCGCAACGGAAACCGCCTTCCCGCTGGTCACCAAGTACCTGATCGACGCCATCACCCTATGGCAAAAGGACACCACCGCCCCCGCTCCCGAGTTCGGCGGCTACATCCTGGCCTACGCCGGCCTGACCCTAGGCCTGTCGTTCAGCGTCTGGGGATTCATCCGCGCCGCAGGTTTCCTCAAAGCCGCCTGCGCGTCCGACATCCGGCGCGAGGGCTTCGCCAAACTTCAAAGCCTTGAGTTCGCTTATTACGACAAGCGCGCCACGGGCTGGCTCATGTCCCGACTTACGAGCGACTGCGAACGCCTGTCCAACATCATGGCCTGGGGCCTACTGGACGTCACATGGGCCTTCACCTTCCTGATCGGCGCGGCAGGCATCATGCTGGCCCTCAACTGGAAGCTGGCCCTCTGGGTCCTGACCGTCACCCCCCTACTTCTATTCGTCAGCCGCTTCTTCCAAAAGCGCCTCCTAACCGCCTCACGCAAAATCCGCAAGATCAACTCCACGATCACCGCAGACTTCAACGAGTCGATCATGGGCGTGACGACCACCAAGGTCTTCACACGCCAAGAAGCCAACCAGGAAGAGTTCGACGGCAAAGCCAACCAAATGTTCGAAGCCAGCGTGCGCAACGCGGTGCTTTCGTCCATGTACCTACCGATCATCCTGACCCTAGGCAGCCTCGCCGCCGCCATCGCCCTCATAAAAGGCGGCATCGAAGTCTCCATCGGCGTGATCAGCCTAGGCACCCTAGTCGCCTTCCTGTCCTACACCCGCCAACTCTTCGAACCCCTGCAACAGCTAGCGCACATCTTCAGCGAACTACAAATGGCGCAAGCCTCCGGCGAACGCATCGTAGAGCTCCTAGAAACCGAACCCGCCATCTTCGACTCCGAAGAAGTCCTAGCCCGCAAACGCCAACAAGCCGAACGCCCCACCCCCAACATGGCCGACGACGGCTTGCCCACCGGCGTAGGCGACATTCACTTCGAAAAGGTGAACTTCCACTACGGCGCCACCAAAGGCAAAGAGCCCAAAATGGTGCTCAACGACATCGACATGACCATCAAAAAGGGCGAAACCATCGCCCTGGTCGGAGCCACCGGCGGAGGCAAAACCACCTTCATCAGCCTGCTCTGCAGATTCTACGAACCCACCGCAGGCCGCATCCTAATCGACGGCGTGCCCATGAAAGACCGCAGCCTCTCCTGGCTACAATCCGAATTCGGCATCGTGCTGCAAGACCCGCACCTCTTCAGCGGCACCGTAATGGAAAACATCCGCTACGGCCGCCTAGAAGCCACCGACGAGCAAGTCCTAGAAGCCGCCCACCTAGTCGGCGCCACCCCCTTCATCAACAAACTAAAAAACGCCTTCCTCTTCGAAGTAGGCGAAGGCGGCTCCCGCCTCTCCGCCGGCGAACGCCAACTAGTCTCCTTCGCCCGCGCCCTACTAAAAGACCCCTCCGTCCTAGTCATGGACGAAGCCACCTCCCACATCGATACCGAAACCGAACACCACATCCAAAAAGGCCTAACCCACATCCTCAAGGACCGCACCTGCTTCGTAATCGCCCACCGCCTCTCCACCATCGAAAACGCCGACCGCATCCTAGTAGTCCACGAAGGCCGCATCGTAGAAGAAGGCACCCACGCCTCGTTGATGAAACTGGGTGCCCGCTACTCGAGCCTACACGCGCACCAATCCCTAACCGCCTCAAACGAGACCTGGTAGCACCACCAACCGCCAAGGAGTCGGCACAACTTCACTCTATTATCGGGGCCCAAACCGTTTCATCCCGCAAAACCTCAACCCCCGATAATCGATTGAAGTTGTCCCGACTCCGTACCCGCGCGTACCTGTCCGCCAAACGCAAACGCCAGGACGCTCGGAAACGCATCCGCGCACCCTACGAGCCCTGACGTTCACTCAATCTCTTCGGCCAACTTGCAAGCAAGCCGACCAGGACCCACCCCCTGTTCTCGTCAGCCGGCTTCTGCCAATACTGCCGAGAGCTGGGGCCAAGACAGCCCGGAACCCGATGTTGTTGTTCGAGTTACCAGGACTGTTGTTGTTCCGGTTCGCGGACCGGCAATTGTTGGAGTTGTTGTTCCAGCTGCCGCCACGGATGACCCGGTTCGAGCCGCTTGGGGGCTGACCCTGCGAGTATAAGACACCATGAACTCGCCAAGCTCAACCATCCACATCCGCAAAGTCTGCAATCCACCGTGCACGCAAACCCCAGGCCTTCGCATGCTCAGTCCGCGCCAGCAGAGCCACGCCCCGCACGGATAGTTCTTGGCCACCAATCTGTCCCCCATCAAAAGCAGAAACCAGCCTCTTCAACTTCCTCCGAAGGCGTCTCTTGCTCTTCCCCATCAATCGCACATGGGATCCAGTGATCAAGGCTCCCAAAAAACCAAGCCCCGCCCCCGTCCGGTCCAGGTTGCCCGAATTCTTCAGCTCCAACTCCAATTCCACGCGCAGGAACCCCTCGATCCTCTCCCGAGCGGCCACCAAGAACTCTCGATCATTGGAGAACAGAACAAAGTCATCCATGTAGCGAACATATCCCGGGGAGCGCAGCACCTCTTGCGCAAAGTGATCCAGCCGGGATAGATAGAAATTCGCGAAATACTGCGACGTCAGGCTTCCGATGGGGATTCCAACCCCGGGCTTTGTCGAATACGAGGCCAAGAGCCCTCTCAACAATCCCAACAAGGCTTGGTCCTTGAACCGCCGTTCGAACAAGCGCTCCAGGACCCCATGCGAAATCGAATCAAAGTACTTGCGCACATCCAACTGAAGGAACCACTCGTACCGCCCACAAAAGGTCCTGGCCCTTTCCACCGCCCGATGAGCGCCCTTCCCGGTTCGGCAAGCATAAGAATCAAAAACAGCCACACGCTCCAATTCCGGCTCGATCACCTGAATAATCGCATGGTGCAGCACCCGGTCAGAAAACGCGGGCGCTGCTATCCTGCGCGGCTTCGGATCCAGAATATGGAACATTCGGTACCCATGCCACACAACCTGCTGCTCGAATAGTTGCTGCCGCAGGATTTGGATATTCCGATTCAATTCCGCAGAAAAATTGCGGACGGCATAACGTTCGCGCTTTCCACGGCTAGCGCCGTGAAAGGCCGAAACTAGGTTGTCGTACTCCCCGATCCGGTCGTATAAATCCGTCGCCCTTCGCATCGCTCAGCGCGCCGCTCCGTTGCCAGCACCAGCTACCTCAACCCCAGCCTCCCTCGTAGTTTCACCAGCGCCTCCCTCCTTTTCATCACTTCCTTTCTCAGGGCCCGGCACCCCCTTCAATAGCGTCAAGAATTCATCGCCATACTTGTCCATTTTGGCATCACCCACGCCATCCACCTTGCCAAGCGCGGCCTTGCTCTGCGGCACCTTCCTTGCGAAATCGGCCAGCTGCGCATTGGTGAACAAGGCGTATACCGGCACAGCCTCCCGTGCCGCGACCAGCTTACGCAGGTCGCGCAACAAGCTGAACCTCTCGAATTCAGGCTTCGTCAGCTCCTCCCGATAGTCCACACGCGGCCTATTGGAAACCACGCTCGACCCACTGGTCGCGCCACCACCCAGCGCACTCTTGCGAGCCAAGTACTCCACGTACACGGACCAATAGTGCCGTCCTTGGTCCATCACTGCGACTTTGTCGACGCTCAGAACCCGGTGCGTTCGCAAGAACACATTCAGCTCCTCCATCGCGCCACCATCCCCTTCCATCGGAATTGAAAATACTTGGATCTGCATCTGATACTTAAGTTCGGTTAAAATCGAATCGCAACTGGGGGAACCCTTCGGCTACGGCATCTCCGGCCCGGCTCCGCCCGGGGCCTGCGTGCCTTCGCCTCTGGGCTCCCGCCTCTTGACTTGACTAGGGCACGAGAACTGGGGCCAAGACAGCCCGGAACCCGATGTAGCCGTACGAGCTACCAGGACTGTAGCTGTACCGGACCGCGGACCGGCAATCGCTGGAGCTGTAGTTCCAGCCGCCGCCACGGAAGACCCGGTACGAGCCGCCCGTCACGAAGGGATCGGTTTGGGAGGCTCCTGAGTATCCAGCATAAGAGTCGAGGCACCACTCCCAAACATTACCGTGCATGTCGTATAAGCCAAAGGCATTTGCCGAATAGGAACCGACGTTGACTGGGGTGTTTGAATTGCAGCTGCTATTGCTGTGGTAGCTGTACCAGAATTTGGCCTGACCGCAGAATAAGCCCGACCCCACGTTGAACTCGGTCGTCGTCCCAGCTCGACAGGCGTATTCCCACTCCGCCTCCGTAGGCAGTCGGTACTCCATACCTGCTGGCACATTCCCCGCCGCTTGCTCCTGTGCCGTCAGGGCCGCGCAGTAAGCCCTCGCGTTGTGCCAGGTGACTTGCTCCACCGGCAAGTTCGCCCCTGAGAAATAGGACGGATTCGACCCCATCATCGCCTGATACTGAGCCTGCGTGATTTCCGTCTCGCTCATCCAGAAGGACTGGCTGATTGTCACGCTGTGGACGGGTTGGTGACTACCACTGCCAAAGTACGGCGCCCCCCCGGCCGCATTCGACCCCATCAAGAACGTACCCGCCGGAATCTGCACCATCCCGGGGATGGGCTCTGGCTCCTCCAGCACAACAGTAACCGTCTCACCATCAAGAACCTCCCCACTGCTCAATTCCAAAAGCACAAGTATCGTATCCAAGTCACCGGATCCGGCGCTGGGTCCCCCAACGGTGAAGTGCGTCACCTGCTCTCCGCTAGGCACAGCTATCTCTTCCAGAAGAATGGCAGATCCATCCCGATCCACGTGTATGGTTAGACTAGCGGTAACCCCTTCTGGCAAAGTCGCGAGCGTAGTAGATACATCCACCCCATATGCCACGTCATGCTGCTGAGGCGTTGCCGGCGCGTCGACTGCGCTGATTTCTCCCCCGCCTATGAACTCGCGGACTAGGCATGCTCCGTTTGGGTACCAGTTGGATTGCTGTTCTGATAAAACTCCAGCGATCAACACCAGTGTGTTCTCTCCAGCTTCCACCGGAATGGTTGCGTCAAATTCGCCCGAAAAGACCCCCAGATACTGCAACGCGCCTTTTGTGTACAAGACCAAACTTGACTGACTGTTAAGGGATCCACTGAGATTGCCTTCTAGAGTGACTTCCTCGCCAGAGAGAACATCTCCTTGAGCCGGAGAGTCCACGGTGATAAAGGCTGAATCGGCAAATTCATCGATGGCTTCTAGTGTGAGAGAATTGAAGTCCTCAGTACGTCCGGATGTTGGGGAGCCTATGTATGCAAAAGTGTCAAATGCAATGACATTGCCGTTTGTGAGAGTGACTTCATAAGTATCAAAACCATTTGCATCGTAGGTAAGACGCYGCGTTTGACCTGTTTTGTTCACATCGTAGAAATCGAACCCGGACTCGTCATACCCAAACAGCACCGATGCATGCCGTCCAGGCCCCGGGTAATCTAGAATCAAAATCTGGGGTTGACCGGAAGTAACCAGTGCTGCTTTGAAGCTATCGATAATTTCCAGTTCTGTAAGCGAACCCGTTTGATTTCCAAACTCCGAGTCCGCCCACGTCTGACTCTGCGCCAAATGGGCTCGCGTCGCAAGGAGGTGAGCTGTGCTTGTCGGCGATGGCGTCGAATCGAAACTATTTGCAAGTTCAGTGAAGCCAGAAGCGAAATACCATGTGGCGTAGGCCGCCATTCCCAAACAATTGCCACCGCTGTTGTGATAGCTGCCAAAGTTCCGCATCGGCCACCCATCTATTGCAGGATCGAATCCCGTGCCGTTGTAAGTAGAAGGCAAGTAGTCATCCCCAAAGAAACCAAACGCAAACGGGGAGAACGAACGGAGCTGAACATCTACGGTGTTCCGCTCCATGTCTTGGGCGATAAAGCTAACCGGCTGATATTCACCCAGCCCAGCATCCCAGTGCAAGAGCATGAGGTGCGCCTCGCTATCAATCACGCTCGAGTCGTCATACTGCAGGCGCGCCACAAGTGGCGAGTTCAGAGCTTCGCCGTGATCCACACTGATCTCAACAGGGACACCTGCCAAAACCATCCCGGTCGGCAAGGGCGCTGGAAGGCTTGTCGGCCCAGCTGAGATCTCCATATCCATCCAAAGCGTATCTTCCGCAACCTCAAACACAACACCACCAGAAACCCTCATGCCCCCATCAGGCCCAAGCGGCGGCGCGCTAGTCGCTCCACCTGACGGGCTGACCAGCTTCAATCCAGACAACACATCACCATGCCCAGCCTCATGCGCCACGACCACCACAGAGTGCGCCACGTCGTTCAGCAACCCGGTGAGGATGACGCCAGACGCGACTCCGCCCAGGACTTCAGTGTCAGGATCCGCCAGCAGGGCCGTGGTATCCACAGCCTCACCTTCGAGCGCATATACGGTGAAGGTCCGCTCGACCGCACCCTGATTCCAGTCCATCTGAAGTGCCGCGTTCAGCACGGTGACGTTCAGGTTTAAGTTTGAGCTAGATGCCCCGGATGAACCACTTCCTCCACCTCCCGAACAGGACCAAAAGGCGAGGACAAATAGAACGGCTAAGGAAACTTGGGCAAGTACGAAACGGCGCATGTGAGAAACAGTAAACGTGAGTTGTGGACGCCCAAAACCTGGGCACAAGAGTGGAAAAGTTTACGGCCCTCCTGGCTGAAAGGCCACTGGATTTAACTTTTGATCCGATACATACGCCTGAGGGCCCTGGCAAGGTGCAGACCGGAACCGCAAGAGTCAAATTGAGAGCTACCTAGCCCTCCTGCCGGCGCAAATATTCAGCGAACGGGCAGCAGCATGCACCTCAAACAGGGCGAAATCATCGCCCTGGTCGGAGCCACTGGCGGAGGCAAAACCACCTTCATCAGCCTGCTCTGCAGATTCTACGAACCCACCGCAGGCCGCATCCTAATCGACGGCGTGCCCATGAAAGACCGCAGCCTCTCCTGGCTACAATCCGAATTCGGCATCGTGCTGCAAGA
>JAESRM010000292.1 GCA_016764635.1 Planctomycetota bacterium | reverse complement strand
TATCCGACCGCAACACCATGCGAGTGGGTGGCCAAGTACGTTGGCTGCTCGAACCGACCACGCCCGAGCAATTGCGCGCCGCCTATATGGCCGCGCGTGAGCGGGAATTGCCCATACGCCTTCTGGGTGGCGGTGCCAACATTCTGCCGGCCGACGGCCTGTGGGAAGGCGTGGTGATATGCACCACGCAAATGCGCCGCATCTTCCGGCCCTTGCCCGGCTGCGAGGACGACTCGCCGCTCGAGGTGGACGATCCGGATGCACGTATGGCCTTGCCTCCGATTGCAGAAGATCCGCGCCTGATCTCCTGGGCCGGCACGACTTTGCCCGCACTCATGCGCGCCGCGCGCGACCTGGGCCTCTCCGGCCTCGAAGGCCTGGCTGGCGTACCCGGCCAAGTGGGCGGCGGCATCGCCATGAACGCTGGTGGAAAGTGGGGCGACATCTGGGACCACGTGGAATGGGTGCAAGTCATCAAGCCCGATGGCGAGTTCGTTTCCCTCACACCCGCCGAAGCGAAGCCCAGCTATCGCAACGGCGGAGTCGACGGATCCCTGGTCGTCGGAGCCGTCTGGCGCCTAGAACCCCGCCCCAAACTCGTCGTGCAGGAAACCATCGCCGAGTACCTGCGCCACAAACGCGACGTGCAACCCGTCACCGAATCCTCCGCCGGCTGCATCTTCAAAAACCCCGACCCGGAACTCTCAAACGGCCGCAGCGCCGGCGCCCTCATTGACAACTGCGGCCTAAAAGGCAAACGCCAAGGCGCCGCCGAAGTCAGCCAAAAACACGGCAACTTCATCATCAACACCGGCGGTGCCACCGCCTCCGACGTCTACACCCTAATGGACGAAGTCCGCGACAGCGTCGCCCAAAAAACCAACGTAGAATTAGCCTTCGAAGTAAAACGTTGGCTGGTGTGAGCACCGAGACCGGACAACTTGACTCTTTTTTCGGGCGCCTTAAGTTTCGGATCAAGCAAAACGCAAGGCCGCCCAAAAAACGATTCAAGTTCTCCGGTCTCGGTACTCTCACCATCGCCCTAACCCTCCTCCCGGCGCTCGCCTGCAACTCAAACCAGGGCCCCATAACACCACCAAAAGATGCGGTCCTAGCCCCCGGTCAATCGATTCGAATCACAAATGCCAACGGCAGCGTCCTAGTCGCGTGGGACGATGTGGCCTCCCGGCACTTCACCTACAAGGACACGCAATGGACCGAGCCCATGATCGTTCGAGAATACATCTGGTATGGCGCGTGGGGGATTTACAGCGCCGGCGACAACTACTTCGATAGGACGCGCGAGGTGGGGAGGTTGATGTATGGGGAGTCGTGCGTGGACTTCGATTCAGAAGAGGAATTGAAAAAGTACATGGACGGCGAGTGGAACAAGAACCAGGTCCAATACGTGTGGAACGAAGACGGCCTGGTTGGCGGCCTGCACTTCCAGCAGGACCGAAGAGGTCAACTCGTAGTCGACCTATGGGAAATCACAGTCCAAGGCCAGGTCCCGGAACTCTTTACGGATAGCGAATGTGCCGGTGGCACGATTGAGTTTGTTGCGCGTGGGGAATGAGGAGTCCAGTTACCCGGTCTCCTCACTCCCTTGCATGATCGAATGCGCTTGTCCTATCCCTGCGGCCTAGTCGTCGAAACGCCAGGTGACGGGGAAGTCCCTGGTCAGTTTTTCGGTTCCCATGGCCGCTCGGATGTACTCAACCGGGATTGAATTTTGCTTCAGGACCGTGTCGTGGAAGTCGCGTTCGGTCCATGTGCCGGGCGCTACCAATTCGCGGTGGAGGGAGCGCAGTTGCAGGCCTCCGATCATGTAGGCGACTTGGTAGAGGGGGCCGTAGCCGCCTTGGATCGAGCGACGGACCTCGGCGGTGGCGTTGCGGCGGTCGTGTCCCACGCGCTCGACTAGGAAGTCGACGCACTCTTCGGCGGACCAAGTGCCCAGGTGGTAGTTGAGCGAGAACAGGATGCGTGCGCAGCGGTGGGAGCGCCAGAAGAGCATGCCGATCTCGTCCTCCGGGCATTGGGCGAAGTCCAGGTCCCAAAGCCTTAGCTCCCAGTACAAAGCCCAGCCTTCCACCAGGAAGGGGGTGCGGTACAGGCTGCGGTGGGTGTTCCAGCGGCGCGCCATATAACCTTGCAGGTGATGGCCGGGGATGAGTTCGTGGTGGACGGTGGCCCGGGAGAAGTGTCGGTTGTTGCCGCGCATGGACTGTATCTTGGCGTCGTGCTCCATGGCTTGCGTGGGGTAGGCGATCGAGATCACTTCGCCGCCCGTGAAGTAGGGGCTGAAGCGTTGGCGTTCGGCCGACATCATCTGCATGCGCCAGGTCTGCTTGCAGTGCTCCGAGATCGTGAGCAGGTCACGGGCTTCGAAGAACGCGGTGGCTTCGTCCGCTAGCTCGCGAATCATGAGGGGCTGGTCGCCGGGGGGGACCTGGATGCTGCGCACTTGGTTTTGCGCTGCGCGCCAGTCGCCTTCTAGACCCAGTTCGGAAGCGGCACGCGAACGCTCCTTATCGCACCAGGCGAATTCGCGCTCGGCGATGGCGATGAGTTCCGCCGGGGTGTAGGCGATGCGTTCGTGCTTTAGGGCGGAGAGCAAGCGCTCGAGGCCAATCGGGTTGCCGATCAGTCGGTCTTCATCCTCCGGGTCGATTTCGCCGATTGTCTCTTCGAGGAACTTGCTGTGATCTTCCAGTGCCGAGTTGAGTTTCTTCCAGGGAGCCTCGCACCACCAGGTGAACTCGGGATGATACTCGGCGCCGAAGCGATACCAATCCCGCATGGCCCGACGCATACGGCCGTTGGTGCGCGCGACCTTGCGCATGAGGGATGCGTCGGGCATCGAATCCTCGTCTTCTTCTGCGTGTTCCTCCTTCCATTGGCTTTGCCAATCCTCGATCCACTCGGCCGCGTTGTGCATGGCCTCGGCGGCCTCGCGGGGATCGGATATTTGGCGGAGGGAGTGTGCTTGCAAGAGCGGGAGAAGCAACGCGCTGTACTCGAGGTAAGGCGCGAATGGCTCCGCTTCCAGCTGCTCGGTTTCAAGCTCTTCCGCTGCGAAGCGAACCTGCTCGCTCAGCAGCAACCAGTCGATTTGATCCCGACGGGCCAGGCCTTCAAATTCAACCGAAGCCAGACGCCGAACCCACTCCCCATGCAAGCCTTCAAGCGCCAAGGCGCGAGCGGGGGAAAGGGGGAAGGGGTAGAGCCTCTCCAGCGCACCCACATCCGCGCGCCACTGAACGGTCAATTCAGGAAGTGTCGCCGGAACCATGGGGCGGGAAGACTCAGGGGCTTGAGCCAACGTGGACCCGATCAGGAAAATAGCGCAAGCAAGCGCGGGGAGATTGAACATGGGCTGATTGTAGCGAGCTTCCCCAAAACCCGTGAGAAGTTGTCCGATCGATGGATTCACAGCTACTTCGCTGCGCGGCCGGTCATTCTTAGGTTGTGTTTGGGGATGGAGAGGATGAAGGCGGTGACGGCGGAGGCGGAGATGCGGGAGTCGGGGCCGTAGCCGTTGTTGTCGCGATTGGGTTGGTAGTAGAAGCTTCCGTCTTGGCAGCGGGCGAGGGTGAACCACCACTTGTTGGCTTGCATGAGTTTGCGGAAGGCTTCGGGGTTGGCGGCGGCGCCGGCGGCGGTGTAACCCATGCCCATGATGGGTGAGGCGTGGGTGTCGGGGAAGCTTCCGGGGTGTTCGCCGATGAGGGTGGCGTGCTGTTGGGCGCGTTTTTTATAGTCGCCTTGCCAGGGGGTTATGCGATAGGCGATGGCGCTGGCGCCCGTGCGGCCCATGTCGGCCCAGTCGTCCTGGCCGGCGGCTTGGTCCTTGTACCAGACGTAGGCGTTCTTGCCGGAGCCCCTGTTCAGGAAGGCGAAGGCCGCTTCGTGGCGCTCGCGGTCCACTTCGATGCCGCACTCTTCCATGAGCGAAAAGGCGATGGCGGCCTGGGCTGTGATCATCGCGATCGGGCCGTAGCCTTCGAAACCTGGGTTGTGGCCCCAGCCCCCGTGGGAGGCCATGGCGTCCTTGGGCACGGAACCCGGGTGGGTTTCGCTCGACTTAGGATCCAGTTGGGAGAGGTCCATGTACTGGGTCGTGAGCAGGAATTCATAGACCTGTTGAAGTTCTTTGAGCACCCACCTCTCACGCGTGATCAGGTAGTACTCGCTCATCACGATGGCGGCGGAGATGTAGCGCCAGTTGATCAGCCAGGAGGAGTCCTCGACGCTTGTGGTCTTGGCGTGCATCTGTACGTTGCGCTTGACCGCAGCCAAGTGCTTGCGTTTCCCGCTGGCCAATAGGGCCAGGGGTGCGAAGGTATCGTGCACGGGGGAGCCCCAGGAGCCGTCGTCTTTCTGGTGCTCCAACAGGTACTCGTACAGGTCGTCGAGCACCTTGTCGCTCTTGATGCAATCAAGGGGGAAAGTCTGCGAGTAGGTTCCGTAACCCTTGCCCAGGGATAGGCGCACGTCCCTGGCCTTTTCCTTGCGCATGAGGCGTAGGTTCAGCTTGCCGGATCCCTTGAGGGCTTGGCTGGCCTCCAGGGCCATGGCGAAATCCAGGATCGGCCCATGCGGCCCGAACTTGTCCATGCCGTAGCCGTTCACATGGGGCGTGACGAATTCCAGCCCGCCGGCCCCGRTGATGTAGTCGCCGACYTTGACCTTCCTGTGCGCKGGCGAGTCCTCGAACACATGCCGCACCAAGAGCCAGCTCGGGTGGTCCTTGACCAGCTCCACGCGCAGGCCGGTGATGCCCAGGTTGTAGTACCAGCCGGGCACCTTCGAATCCGGGCCAGCACTCGCCTTGTGGCTCCAGGGAACGCCCGAATCCTGGTAGTGCACCTGGGCTGAAAGCTCAGGCGCGAGGGTCAGGCTCAGTAGAAAGGGCAGGAGGGCAAGCTTGCTCATGGTTCTCGCGGTGGTTGGATCGGCGGGGCGGATAGAAGGTAGCAGGTTTCCGTAGAATGGCGGGCCGGTGGGGAAGGCGAGCAGCGGGTCCTTGGGTTGGATTGGGGATCCGAAAGTTCGAGGTCTCCTGGCTCCGGGCCAAGGGTCATGCCGCTTTGCGGGAAAAAACGGGAGGATTGGGCTGTGGGGGATGCTGACGGTTGCGGGGGGCGGGGCTTTGGCCCACAATTCCCCCGCAGATGGCAACGGGAGCCATCTGCGCCGTGGCGTCCCAGGTGGGGAGGTCGTGGTTACTTATCCCGCAGGAGACCCGCAATGGCGGATCAAGAAATCGCCCCGGCGCAAGACGCAGGGGCCCGGTCAGGGCCTTTCCCCCTTTCCACGCTGAGGCATTCGGTGGCTCACCTTTTGGCCTCGGCGGTGCAAAACTTGCACCCCGGAGTTCGCTTCGGTTTTGGACCCAGCATCGAGCATGGGTTCTATTACGACTTCGACATTCCGGAGCCGCTGACCGACAAGGACCTGTCGCGCATCGAAAAAGAGATGCGCCGCTTGGCCAAGAAGTCGCCGGAGATTCGCCGCGAGGTGAAAACCCGCGAGCAAGCCATTGCGCTGCTCGAAGGTCAGAATCAGACTTACAAAGTGGAGGCCGTGGGCCTGATCCCCGAAGACGCTGAGCTCACCTTCTACTTCCACGGGCCCGAGGGCAAAGAGTGGGGCGACCTTTGCGAAGGTCCCCACATCGACTCGTTCAAGATTCCCTTCGCCTTCAAGCTCTTGAGCTTAGCGGGCGCCTATTGGCGTGGCGATGAAAAGAACCCGATGATGCAGCGCATCTACGGCACGGCTTTTTGGACCAAGGAAGAACTCGACACGCACCTGGAGTGGCTCGAGGAAGTCAAGCGTCGCGACCACCGCCGCCTGGGCACCGAGTTGGACCTGTTCAGCACGCAYCCCGAAGCGGGCGCGGGTTTTGTCTTYTGGCACCCGAACCTGGGCATCGTACGTCGCTGCCTCGAAGAACTCTGGTGGGAGCAACACGACAAAAACGGCTACGAGCCGGTTTACACGCCCCACATTTCCCGCGAGGAACTCTTCGCGGTCTCCGGGCACCTGACCAACTATGCGGACATGATGTATGCGCCCATGGAGCTGGACAACTTGCCCTACCGGGTCAAGCCCATGAACTGTCCGGGGCACATCTTGATCTACAAGAACCGGGGTCGTTCCTATCGCGAGTTGCCCTTGCGCTGGGCCGAGCTGGGCACCGTCTATCGTTACGAACGATCGGGCGTGGTGCACGGCATGCTGCGCGTGCGCGGCTTCACCCAGGATGATGCTCACATTTTCTGTACGGCCGAACAGCTGTCCGAGGAGATCGCGGGCGTGTGCCGCATGGTGGACTTCTTCATGAAGACCTTCGGTTTCGAGTACACGGCCTATCTGGCTACCAAGCCGAAAGAGAACACCATCGGTGGGGACGAGATCTGGGATCAAGCGACTCAAGCCTTGCAGGAAGCGGCGGACTCAATCGGCTTGAAGCTTGAGTTGGACGAGGGCGGCGGCGCTTTCTATGGCCCCAAGATCGATTACAAGATCAAGGACGCCTTGGGGCGCGAATGGCAGAACAGCACGATCCAGTGCGACTTCAACCTGCCCGAGCGCTTCGACATGACCTACACCAACGCCGAAGGCAAAGCCGAGCGACCGATCCTGGTACACCGGGCGATCCTCGGTTCCCTGGAGCGTTTCGCTGGTGTGCTGATTGAGCACTTTGGTGGACGATTCCCCCTGTGGTGTTCGCCCAAGCAGGTTGCGATCATTCCGATCCGTGAAGAGCACGCGCCTTATGCGCGGACTCTGGTGGATCGCCTGCGCGGCGACCGTTTCCGGGTGGAAGCGATGCTGGAAGCGGCTCACATGAACAAGAAGATCAAGACGGCTCAAAAAGCTCAGATTCCGTTCATGTTGATCGTTGGCGAACGCGAGGCTGAAGACGGGACCGTGACGATCCGTCGCCGCGATACGCGCGATCAGGAGACGATTCCGTTCGAGGAGTTCATTACCCGGATCGAGGGGCTGCGGGAAACGCGGGCCAATGATTTGGGGTAGTTGGCGGCTACCGTATTTTGAGCCTCTCGCGTCCATTGGGACGTGGGGGGCTCTTTTTTTGGTGGGTGATGTTGGGGGGGGGGCGTGGACTTGGGAGTTCTGTAGTGCGTTAACTTCTGCGGAGAGGAGGGAGCTGGCGCTTGGATGTTGGAAGAGAACGATTCGGGTCAGTTCACACGAAGACA
>JAESRM010000162.1 GCA_016764635.1 Planctomycetota bacterium | reverse complement strand
ACGCCTTATCCGCATTGTGTTCGTGACGCAACTCCCTTCGTTAACGTGGAGCTTCGTGTTCTTCGCGTCCTTCGTGTCTTCGTGTGAACTGACCCGAATCGTTCTCTTCGAAGTTCCTCTATCCAGCAACAGACCTCGCAGGAGTTAACTCTCTACATGACCCCTGGGCCACGCGGTTATAGGAAAAGTTCTTCTACTAGCTCAGCGATGGCGGTGCCTTGGTTGTCGCCGATCACGCGGTCCGCGCGGCGTTGGAGGCCGCCGACGGCGTTGCCCATGGCTACGCCGAGTCCGGCGGCCTCTATCATCGGAACATCGTTGTAAGCGTCGCCCACGGCGACGATGCGCTCGGCGGGCATGCCGTGGGTCTCTTGGATGTAGCGCAGAGCTTCGGCTTTGCCCAAGCAGGGTGCGTGCAGGTCGGCCACGCTGTACGGGCTGCCTTTGTAGCGCGGGAGAAGGGCTAGGGGGAAGTGGGTCCGGTAGCTGGGGCCTTGCACCTCGCGTTCGAGTTCATCGTTCAGGCCGTGGGAGTCCGGAAAGCGGCGGGACAAGAAGGTCACGCGCAGTACGTTCTCGATGCCGGCCAGGTCTTCTTCGGGCACGGTTTCGATGCGCTTCAAGCCGGACAGGGCACGTTCTTCTTCCTCGCAGCGCGGGGCGCGTGCGTACTTGTTGCGGGCGCACATGATGACCGAGAGGTCGCCCGTGCGCGCCAGCAGGTCGTGGGCCTGCACGAGCAAGCGCTTGGAGAGCAAGCGCTCCTCGATCAAGCGGTCCTTGCTCCGGCTGTAGATGGCCGCGCCGTTGAAGACCACCGCCGGGGTGGGCAGATCGAGCACATTGAGCACGTCCAAGGTTGCCACCAGGGAGCGGCCCGTGGCCACCATCACCACCGTGCCCCCCTCGCTGGCGGCCCTGACGGCCTCCAGGTTGCGCGGATGCACCTGGCCCTCATCATTCACCAGGGTACCGTCCAAATCGAACAGGATGGCGCCATAGGGCTTGCCGTTGGCCGTCTCAGGGTTGTCCCGGGAAATTGTCATGGGCGGGACTCTAACGGCCCCGGGGCCGATTGGCCAGGGGCCCGGGCCCTTCCCCTGGGTTTCTGGTTGCCCCCACCGCCGTCCACGGAAAGAATGGGCCCATGGCTATTTCGTTCCCGCGCTCCCGGTCCCTATTTCCCGTTCTGCTCCTGACCTGCCTGCTCGCATCCTGCGTGGGCTCGCGTAAGGGCGTGGACCCCACCCTGCGCATCCTGGGCGAGAATGGCACCGAGCTGGGCGTCTCCACCCGCTACGGGGTGCTCTTCCTGGGCCGCTACACCAACGCCGGCCCGGTCGAAATCGAAGCCATGTTCGGGGATGGCCCCAGCATCGAGCTGACCGTCATCGACCCGCTCGGAGACGGCCTCTACACCGCCAACACCAACATCCGCCTGCCTAGCGTCCCCATGACCTTCGAGGACCTCAAGCCTGGTCAAGAGGTCCTACTGCGCGGGCGCACGGCAACAAAGAGCTGGGAACGCTGGGTCAAAGTGCGCGGCGACGAACGCGTGCACGGCATCCTGCTCGACACCTGCCGCGAACTGAACGACCACCCCGACCARATCGGTGCCGGCGTCTTCCTGCGCAAGGGCAAGGGCTCCCACAACCTACGCCTCATCGGCCTGGTCTCTGGCCGCATCACCCTGTACACCGACGGCATCCCCAAGACCTACCTCACCGTAGAAGGCCCCGAAACCCTCTGGCGCCTCATCACCCACAAGCGCCAATTCCCGCGCACCCGCAAGTGGATCTACCGCGAAGACGTGATGTAGGAATCGGGCCCCGCGGATGCCCGATCTCTTCAAAAGCTGGAGTCCCCCAGCCCTTGCGCCGCAACCACGCTAGCGCTTTCCTATAGCCGCCACGGTGGCGTCCCACAGTTTACTGCGTGCCTGAAGAGCTTGGAGAGCCGCCTCCTCCGCTTGTTGACGACGCTGATCATCGCCCGCGTAAAAACCCGTCAGCAACTGGGCTGCGCGCGGCCCATGGTCGCCAGAGTCGACCTCCACATGGTGCTCTAGATAGTCGACCAAGATGGAACAGGGCATTCCAGATACTTTCAGATGCTGGGCCAAGGGCAAGAACATGCGCGGTATGACATTTTCGCGGYCATGGAAAAACACGGCTGCGCGCACGTGTAATGGTTGAGACAGGACAGCGAACGTGGTCGCTCCAAAATCCTTGGACTCCGCCGGCAGCGCACTGTTCTGCAGGGCCATACCACCTTCGACTCCCTTCTGCAAATCGCGCACCAAACCCTGGATGGGCCCCGTGTCAGCGCCCATCTCATCCATGGCCTCGAGGTACCACTCAAAGTGTGAAAGGGTTCGCCCATCGGCCAGCTCCTCCGTCTCCTCGTCCAGAACGATCTCGTGCAAGAACCGACCCGCCTGCGGATTGGCGAGAGGCGTCCAAGGCATGCTGCGGGGAATCACTTCATGCTCAAGGCTCTTGAGCAGGGACATGAAGTCCAGCACACAAATCACATGCCGTTCAGAGAAGCGCCTCAACCCCTCCAAATCCAAAACGCACGAATACAGGGGGTGACGCCCCAATCGCGCCTCGGCTTCTGCGACTGGATTGGTTTGCTCAACTTGACTCATGCCTAGTTTTTAGCAAGAAGGACCCACAAATTCCATGGGCGCACGGGCGTCAAACGACCCAAGGCTTCGATTCAACGTCCCGCCACGGTGAATGCGAGGCTGTGAGGCCCTCTTCGCAATCAGCAAACCGCCCACGCAACCTACCTCTTCCAAAGGCTCGGCATGAACAGGGCCACGGCGGCGTAGAACTCCAAGCGGCCTAGGATCATGAAGACCGAGAGCACCAGTTTGACCAAGTCGGGCATGTCGGCGAAGTTGGCGAAGGGGCCTACCATGTGCAGGCCGGGGCCGATGTTGTTGAGGGTGGCTAGCACGGCGGTGGCGGCGGTGACCAGGTCGATATTGAAGGCCGACAGGAACAGGGTGCCGCCCATAAAAATCATGACCCACAGGGCGAAGTAGCTGATGATCGAGGCCACCGTGCCCTCGTCCAGGCTTTGCCCATTGGCGCCGTGGACGCGCGCGCATCAGCTCCGTCACCGAGAGCTTCGCTGCGTGCCCCCACCCGACGCTAGGCCATCACTCGAAGTCCACTTGAATGGCTGGGCTGAAGAGCGAGGTGGCGCCGAAGGTTTGGTCTCGATACCACACTTGGAAGTACCAGGTCTCGCCGGATTGAATCGCGACCGTCGGGTTTAGGGGGATGGCTTGGGTGTCTACTGGGATGTACATCTCTCCGGCACTGTCCGCCACGGCGGGTCGAATCCGTGCTAGGCGTCCACCGAGGCAAAGGTTGCCCAAGCTGCCGCCCGGGGAGACCACATGACCGGTATTGGTGCCGGCAAGCAGTAAGCCGAACTGCCCGGGGAAGAATCCACGGCCATGGACGGTTAAGAGGTTCTCACTGGCGACCAGGCTGCCGGTCACCCACGTGGACACCAACGCATTCCAGAAACTGGTGCAGTACGTGCTTCCGTGGGACAACTCAAAGATGTGCGCGGATCCGGCGGAGACGCCAGAGCTATCCCTTCCAAGTGGGTCTCCGACGAAAACATAGTCTTCCGTCAACGCTATGCTTTCACCGAAATGCACCGGTACATTAGCTGCGGAGTCGTTTCTTAACACCAGAGACTCCTCCCAAGTACCGTCAGCCCCCCTGTCAAACACATAGGCTTGCCCCATTGGGTACTGACCCCCTAGCACCCTCGAGTCACGAGGCGCACCGACAGCTAGTCTCCTGTCATGAAGTGCTACCGAGTCTCCAAAATAGTCGCTGGCAGAAGACGGCAGGAACAACGGACGACTCGACTCCACATCCTGCGTATGCAACCAGGTTCCGTTGGGCTGCAGATCATAAAGACTCACTTTTCCATTCTTCCCCCAGAATCCCCCGTGCCTGGGCGCACCGATCGCGAGTACACCATCGTAAAGCGCGGTGGACAATCCAAATTCGTAGTCCCCAAATTGTGGATCGTACGGCCTAGGATCTCCGATGATTTGGGTCTGCACCCAAACTCCAGACCTACGTTGATATGCCAGCACCTGCCGCCCTTCAACTACAAACGCAGGAGCGATTGGCGGGGTATAAGTGGATATGACTGCTTCATCCCCATGCAAAGAAACCTGATAGCCAAAGTGCAAGTCGACAGGGGCACTGGGCCTAAATCCTATCGGCAAGATGGTTTGTACAAGCGTCCAAGTTCCCGCAATGCGCTCAAACGCATAGGCTTTGCCCCACCGGTAAGCAATGCTGCCATCTACGGGAGCCCCGACGATTAGCGAGTCCCCATCCAGACCCAAACTCAAGCCAAAGCCACTTGTCGTGGCTCCAGCCTCAAGTTTTTGAGTCTGACCCCATACGCCATTGGCCAAGGTGTAAACGTAAACTGCTCCCGTAGAGATGGCACCATTGTCATGGTTTGGAACACCAACTACCGCTGTATTTCCACTTATGGCAACCGTACGCCCGAATTTGTCGCTCCGGTTGGCATCCAAGGGTGTAATGGCCTGACGCTCTACCCACCCTCGAGGTGTTCGTTCGAAAAAATGCGCAACACCCACATTCAAAATGCTTCCAACATTTCTGTTGTGTTCCCCTACGATCGCCCAGCGCCCATCAACCGCTACGCCACTGCCATAAAAATCCTGCCAATCCCCACCAGCCGCAGAAAGTCGTTGGTCCTCCAAGACGATATCGCCATCGTAGACCTGCGCATATCCCGGTTCCATGCCAAGCGCCAAAATGGCAAGGCTACTTATAATGCCAGTTACTATTCTCATTTCCATTGTCCTGTTGCTCTCAAGTGGAAGCCAAACCTACTGAACGGCGATCGAGCCTCAGCCTGCCTTCCGATTGCAGTCTAGCCTGCCCGCTCGATCCATGGGCCACTAAGTCGCTTGCGTGTCTCCGCGTAACGGAGGATTATTCTTTCAGCGCCGAGCCTCCCAAGGAAGCCCGGCGCCAAATCGAAACCAAGTCTAGGGCGCTTGGAAATCGCCCTGGACTTCGTGGCATCCCATATCCGTGGAGGCGGGCGGCGGCGGAGGACTTCCAATCGGAACTAGCGGCGTCGAAATCCTGAGATTTCCCCTTTTTAGATCGTAGGGTGTCCGCTCTGTCACGTCGAGGTCCTCATCTAAGTTCAAGACATCTGCAAGGATAGCGCCGTTCGAACCAGTGTTGATACACGGCGAGCCGTAGATGAGTTCCAAATTCCTCAATCCGAAGTCAACGAATTGCGGATCGAGCATGATGTTGCCAGTTCCAACCCAGGGGGATTGGGACCCAGCGGGCATCTGAATATCTGAGCTTGAGACAATCACGCGATTTTGCCGGCCCCCGGGCCCTCCAATATTGGAATCCGACAGAACTGTGGCTCCCCCATTGAAGAACAGTATCGAGTTCTGGATCGACTTTGGTGCGATGTTGAAAAAACGCCCGTCTCCAAAGTAAATGCCGGGAGTAGAGGCACCCGAAACCGCTTGGTTCGCAGCGAAACTACAATGGCCAAAGAGCACATCATTGGCAGTGGTCCCGCCCGTTGCAGCTTTCGAACCCTGATGCCCGATACTAACGGTTCCAGCACCGTCTTGCCCGAGGATCACGTTGTCTACAAATCGGCTGTTGTACACATGCACAATTCCCTTCAAATTGGTCAGTGAAATGGCGGATCCGCGCCCGTTCGCACTCTCAGTACCCGCTACGTTGTTGGTGAAGTTTGAGTTGAAGAAACTCATGGTCTTCGTTGTCGTAGGGAGCGGGAAAGACTCGGGTCCGAATTCATCGAACCAGATTGCGCCGCCGCTGTCCTTGGCCAAATTTCGGTGGAAGGAGCAGAACTTCATGTTCATAGAGGCAAATTGCCCTCCGATGCCCCCTCCTCTCAAAGCCGTATTGTCCCGGAAGTGACAGTCCACCATCATGTCGAGACTGGAAACGCCAGCTGCCGTAGGCCCTGTACCCCAGATGACAAGCCCCCCTCCAGTCCCACTCAATGGGAAACTATGGCCCCCCGCAAAACCGTCTCGGATGGTGAATCCATCCAAGAGCGGTACGGAGCCAACGATCAGAACAACATGCGCCGAGTTCCCGCTGGTTCCAGGAGTGTTGTCGATGTCTCCACTGAGAATCGTATTGGCGGATGAGCCGAGCCGAAATTCGGGGGCTGTTTCGCTGGTTTGACCAAGAAACCCACCATAGACACTGTAACCATTCGGCAGCTGGAAAAAGTCCGTGGTTAGTGTCCCGGGGTAGTACGTGCCTTCTGCGACATAGAGTTCCGTTTCACCGGTATGAAGGTTCGCAGCAATCGCGTCAATGGCCGTTGACATTTCACCGTAGGGAGTCAGCCAGTCGGCTCCATTGCCCCCCACGGCCCCCTTCTTCACATGAACCTGCGCCTGGGCGGCGACACAATACATGCCAGCCGCAAACAAGGTCAAAGCTCCGCGTTTCGCAGCGTGAGCAAACATCTTCCTTTTCATCAAAATCGATCCTCTGTTGTTGTAAAAATCGTTCGGCCAAAAACAGCCAATCACAGAGTACCCACCCCCCCCCGATGTCAACCGGGAAAATACGCAGGGGGCTAGGTTCCCGGAACCGCCACCAGCCATATCGAAGGCGGAAGCAACGCAGCCAAATCCCATACTGAAGCAAAACAGATGGATCTAAATGAGTCCTAGAACGGTTTACACAAGAGCGCAATCGCACACTCCGTCGGGACGCAAAAACCAAACCAGCATCATGAATGCTCGCATCGATCGACCCCTTTATCCCCGACCTGATCCCCGACCTGCATTTGATCCGCCACACTTTTCTGACGAACACAACCCGTTGCGCGCATCCCTCAACCCCCACGGCCACAGATCTCGCCAGCCCTTCTCTCTTCTTCAGGCGAGCGCTTGCCGTCCTGCCCAATTCCACGGATAGGACCCCCAAGCTTGCGCTTCAGAGCCACTTGACTCATGCAATTTTTATGACACGTAGGGTCCAACGAGCCCGCGGACACGCAAGCATCCTTCAACGCCATGCGTCCATGTCCATTCGAGCCAAAGATCAAACCTAAGTTCACCCGGTGGGCAGCAAACCGCCCACGCAACCTACCTCTTCCAAAGGCTCGGCATGAACAGGGCCACGGCGGCGTAGAACTCCAAGCGGCCTA
>JAESRM010000161.1 GCA_016764635.1 Planctomycetota bacterium | reverse complement strand
CTTTCACGATGCGAGCCACGGCTTTGGCCACCATGGGGTCCCCAGCAAAAACAGGCGACATCGACAGGAAGAGTGTCAGGAAAATGAGGAGTATCGAGCGCATTTTTCGTGGGGAGTGTGGGAGGCAGGCATGCCCGACGGCTTTCCAGGGCTAGGCCGGTCAAAAAACCGGCACTCACGGTATGCTCTCAGCGCAGATTGGGCCCGCGGCCCCTCAGCAAAGTGGGAAATTCCCCCTGGAGTCACCAGGCCCACCTCCCCACCCCAGACATCATTCATCCATGCCCTCTCCCCTGATCGGAATCGACCTAGGAACCACCCATTCCCTGTGCGCCGTGTTCGTTGACGGTGCCCCCAAGCTGATCCCCAACGCCCATGGCTCCGTGCTGACGCCTTCGGTCGTGGGAGTCACCGCCGAGGGCGAAATCCTGGTGGGTGAAGCCGCGCGCGAGTGGCGCATCACATGCCCGGAAGCCACCGCCTCGCAATTCAAGCGCTGGATGGGCGAAGATCGCAAGATCAGCCTGGGCGACAAGACCTTCAGCCCCCCCGAGCTGTCCAGCCTCGTCCTGCGCTCCCTGGTCGGGGATGCCGAGGCTTTTCTGGGCGTGCCTATCACGGAAGCGGTCATCACCGTGCCCGCATACTTCAATGAACACCAACGGCGCGCGACCCGCGCCGCTGGAGAGCTCGCTGGCCTAAAGGTGCGCCGCGTACTCAACGAGCCCACCGCGGCCGCGCTCAGCTACGGCTTCCACCGGGGCAAAGAAACCGAGAACCTGCTGATCTTCGACCTGGGCGGAGGCACCTTCGACGTGACCGTGATGGAGATCTTCGAAGGCTCCCTCGAAATCCGCTCCACCGCTGGCGAGAGCCACCTGGGCGGCGAGGACTTCACTGACCGCCTCGTGCAATGGGCCCTATCCACTAAGGGCTTGTATTTGGAGCACGTGGAGATGAGTGCGCCCCTGCAGGTGGCGCGCCTACGCGAGGAAGCCGAAAACGCCAAACGCGCGCTGTCCGACCAGGAACATACCCAGCTGCGCTTGCCCGACTCAAAGGGACAGATCACTCCGGGCAGTGCGCCCCTGGCGATCAGCCGCGCGCTCTTCCAGGAGACCAGCGAACCCCTCACCCAACGCCTCAAGCGCCCCACGGAACGGGCCCTGCGCGATGCGGAACTTTCCTGGCGCGACATCGATGCCGTGCTGCTTGTGGGCGGCGCCACGCGCATGGAATTGGTGCGCGACCTGATTCGGAAATGGTCTGAAAAAGAACCGCGCAACGACGTGGATCCCGACCAGGTCGTGGCTCTCGGCGCGGCCGTTCAAGCAGCTCTGATCGAGAATGATGAAGCGGTCGAAGACCTGATCATGACCGACGTGTGCCCCTTCACCTTGGGCATCGGCATCTCCAAGGAATTCGGGCGCCAGGTCGTGCATGGTTATTACCTGCCGGTCATCCACCGCAACACCACCATCCCGGTTTCACGGGAGGAGACGGTCTACACGTTGCGCGCCCAACAGACCGAGATCCAATTGGAGGTCTACCAGGGGGAAGCCCGCAAGATCGAAGGCAATCTGAAGCTGGGCGAGTTGACGGTTTCCGACATCCCGCCCGGCCCGGCTGGCCAGGAGGTACGCGTGCGTTTCACCTACGACCTGAATGGCCTTTTGGATGTGGAAGCATTGGCCACGGGCAGTGAAAAACGTTCCAGAATCCTGCTCAAGCAAAACGTGCAAGGTTTAAGCGAAAAGGAGATCAAAGCGGCCCACAAGAAGATGCAAGCGCTCAAGTTTTATCCCCGCGATGACCTGGAGAATCGCCGCCTCTTGCACTTTGGCGAAACGGTGATCGCTGAGCTCAATCAGCACCAACGCGGCGCCCTTGAGGAGGCCTTGGACCAATTCGAAAGYGCCCTRGACTCCGGGGAYAAGGACCGATTCAAGGACTCTCGYGAGGCCCTGCTRATCAGCCTATCCAGCCTGGGTTTCTCCCCTCCCCCCGGGGATTCGGATCCGCAATCATGAGCGACTCTGCTCTCTCAAGACAGGAGTACCTAGCGGCGGCGTTCACCGAAGGAAACCACGCCTACGACATACTCGCCGTTCGGGACGCTTACCTGCATAGGGAAGCGGCCGGCCGAACGAATCCCGCTGCGAACCAAGGACCCGACAGGGAAGAGATCGCCCGGGAGATGGCGACCATCGCAGATTCGTTTTACGGTCTGGATCAAGAGCAGCAATTCGCGAGGCTGAACGCCCTGCCCTGCGAATTCCTGCCCGACTTGGAGCGCTTGAAAAAACGCTTGCTGCGCGTGGCCAAGCAGACCCCTGCGATACAAGCGGCTGAACAGGATCCGGCCCTTGATAGGGGCCTCTGGAAAATCTACAAAGCCATCCTTATCGCGCCCCAAAAGGAAGCCACCGCGCAAAAACGAAAGACCCTGCAAACCCTTTCAAAAGCCGCGGTTCAAAAACGCACCGCCAAGTTCGTCAAGGCCCTCAAGCGCGCCTATCCGGAGCTGCATCAATTGGAGTCCGAATGGTTCGGCCAGCTTGCCAAGGGCAAAAAAATCGCGAAGGATAGCCGCAGGCCGGCCAACATTGGTCTGGGCTGCTTCGGCGCTTACTTCCTATTTCAACTCGTCTTCCGCCTCGTAAGGATGTTGCTCGACTATGAATGAGACACCCCGATGGGATTTGCTGCCCGGGCATCCGGAAGAGTTTTTCGGTCTGCAGGATCCCTACACACGCAACGATCTAAAGCGCAGCTACAACGTCATTCTGCGGCGCTACAAGCCGGAGCAGTTCCCGGAAGAATTCCAACGGCTGCGGGCCGCGTTTGAAGTACTCGAAGAAGCCCTACGCCATGGAACCCGCCCCACGACGCTTGGCAGCTCGCCCGCCGCCACCCAGGCACCGGTCGATGCCGCGTCCGAAGACTCTCGAAATGACGGACCCTCCATCGCTGAGCGCTTGAAAGCACTTGGAGAGTTGGGCTTGCGCGCCGAACTCGAAGGCCTGGAATCCCGCACCCCTAGCGAATGGATAGCCCTGGGCCTACTGCGAGAAGTCGCCGCGAATGCCGAGCCCCTCGTCCTGCACGAAACCCTCATGCAGGGCATCATCGCAACCCAAGGGGATGACCTGGTCGTGCACACCCTACTGGGCGCATGTCGCGATCCGCTCTCCACGCCCCATGCTGGCAAACTGGTGCAAACCCTCGCGCGCTGGATCCAAGAGGACAGCCCCGACGCCGGTGGTTGGTTTTACTTCGCGTCCACACCGCTCTGGCTGTCCCTCGTGCGCAAGGTCCCCTTCGAAAAGTTCAAAAGCCTACTGGAGCGTTGCCGCGAGCGGGTCGGGATCGACGGCAATGCCGGTTATCTTGTTCTGACCCTGCGTTTGCTGCGCACCGGCGCGCTCAAGGCAGACTCCGAATGGATCGAGGCCGCCATGGAAGATTTGGCGGAGCGCTACGAGGACCTACCTGGAGACCTTCGCGAGGAGGTGGACATCCTCGAATGGTTGCATGCCTACATGGACCAGCGCGAGTCCTTCCTGGCTCGACACCCCGGCCGCGAGGAATGGGACGCTGCGCTCGTTGCCATTCTATCCGAGGAAGAACCCGAAGCCGACCGGGCCTTCCTGGTCGCCACGAGTGCAGCACTCGACGAACCGGGCAGACTGCTCGAAGCCTTCCCCTTAGACACCGAAAGTGTGGGCTGCGCCCTCACACCCCTGTACAGCTACTCCGAAGAAGTCTTCGCACGCTCAAGGGAACCTGAAGCCGAACGTTCACCGGAACAACTGCGCCGCATCATCACCCCCTTCCTGTTCCGGCTCGAAAAGATAGGCCCCAGAACGCTCACCGGCAAAGCGGACGAGCTGATCAACTTCGTTATGTTTGCCCTGATCATCTCCGGACTCTTCATCCCCGCTGCCCTGCTCGGCTCCCACGTCTCCAGTGCGTGGGTCGGAGGTCTCACCATCCTCGGCGTGGTCCTCGGATTCTTCGGTGGCGGCCGAATCGAAAGCTGGCTGTACAGCAAACACACGGGTCGCATGTATCGAAATGTCTGGCGCGCACAGGTCCGCGAGTTCCTGGAAGCCAACCCCATGCACTACCACGAGTTCATCGAGGGCGTCGAAGCCCAGGAAGAGAAAGGCCTCACCCAGCATTTCAGACTGGCCTCCCAACTTCACGGGGACGCAGGCATGGCTCTCTACGCCTTGTCCTTGCGCTTCGCGTAGTCGAGCTCGGGTCCCTCCAGAGACACCCATTTCTGCAGTCATAAATCGATGGGAGTCTTCAGTCGATTTGGCGCAAAAGTCTAGGGCGCGCGCATGTCAGAGGGACTCCGATCGGAGGCCTTCGCACGCGTTCCACCTGCTAGGACAGCCCACAATTTGGGCTATCCCAGGCCCTTGCGTAAATGAAAACTACTCATACAGGGCCCCCCTATCGACCGTTTCCACCGGCTGGGTCAGTCCATTCCAAGGGCTTGATTTATCTACTAGTTCGCTCCGAGAAATAGCCCATAGCGAATTCCGCTACGAAGCCGACTGGTATTGAAACTGCCCCCCTGACCACAATGAAGCTGCTCTCCATCGCCCTTCTTGCCACCGCCGTGGCCTGCCAAGGTGTCAAAAGTCCCCCTTCAGTAAACGCCAACCTAGGAGCTGTCTCCCAGTACAACTTCCGAGGAGTCCCTCAAAACGAGAAGGGTGCAGTGCAGTCGGACTTGGGCGTCAGCCTACCAACCGACAACGAAGGTACGCTTTCGATCAATGTCTGGTCCAACTGGGACCTTTCCAATGACTCTGGCGACGCCGTCCTTCCGAGCGGCAATGGCGGCAAGCTCAGCGAAATCGACTTGACCGGGTCCTGGTCTAAAGACATCGGTGGCATGGCTTTCGAGGTCGGCTTGATCAGCTACAACTTTCCGAACGCAGCGGGTGGATCCACCACCGAGATATTCGCTTCGTTCGGTTGGGACAAGTGGGGCCTATCCCCGGGCTTCACGCTCTACCACGATTTTGATCAGGTGGATGGAAGCTATCTCAATGGTTCGATTTCAAAGAGTTTCACAATCGACGAGAGCACTTCTGCAGATCTATCCCTTGGGCTCGGCTTTACGGACAAGGACCACGCCTCCGCCTACTACGGTGCGGCAGAAAGTGGATTGAGCGACCTGCTAGTCACTGGGTCAGTAGGCCATCAATACAACGAAAGGACCAGCGTCAGCGCATTCCTATCGATCTCCCAAATCCTTGACTCCGGCCTGGAAGACGCGGTGGAAGCCGCTGGCATGGAAGCAGGAAACACATGGGCCGGCGTCAGCGTCGGATGGAGCTTCTAAACCCCGCGATTATTTGAGCTAAGATCATGAATATCCTGAACTTCAAAAACCTGCGCATGCGCAGCAAACTGCTGACACTTTGCCTGCTGGTGAGTATCCCGCCCCTCGCGGTGACGTCTTTCATGGCCAACATGAAAGCCAAGGAAGCCCTCGAGCTCGCAACGGCCCAAGCATCCGACGCCCTGAGAAGCCAAGCGTCCGACGCCATGGCAAGCGTTCGCGACCTGAAAGCTTCTCGAATCGAATCCTACTTCACCACGATTCGGGATCAGATCCTCACATTCTCAGAGGACCGCATGATCGTGGACGCCATGCGCGACATGCCCGCCTTATTCGATGCCTACTATGAGCAGCGCGAAATCGATGCGGATCAACTCGGCCAGATGCGCCGGGATTTGGGATCTTACTACTCGAAAGATTTTACGGATGCTTACAAGGACAGCAACGAAGGTAAGAATCCYAGCGCGCTGCAATACCTKGATCAGTTGAGCGACACAGCCATCGCCTTGCAGCATGCATACATCCATGCCAACCCCCAGGCGCTAGGTGCCAAGGATGGAATGGATGCGGCCGACGATGGCAGTGAGTACTCCAAACGACACAGGGAATTTCACCCTGCCGTTCGAAGCTACCTCCACAAATTCGGGTACTACGACATCTTCCTGTGCGACCCCAACAGCGGCAATATCGTGTACTCGGTGTTCAAGGAAGTGGACTACGCCACGAGCCTAAAAACGGGTCCCTATGCCAAGACAAACATTGGCAAGGCCTACCTCAAAGCCAGCAAAGCTTCCACGAGTGAGACCTTCGCCTTCGTAGACTTCGAACAGTACACCCCCTCCTACGAGGCCCCCGCGAGCTTCATCGCCTCCCCCATTTATGACGGGCACGAAAAATTGGGCGTCGTCATCTTCCAAATGCCCTTGGATTGAATCTCTGAGGTCATGAGCAGCCGTGCTGGTTTGGGAGATTCTGGCGACTCCTACATGGTGGGACCGGACTATCTAATGCGGTCCGATTCGCACCAAGACCCCGAAAACCGAAATGTGGTCAGCTCCTTCAAATCCCCTCAGACCGGGTCCTGCAAAACAGGATCCAGCCAAGAGGGTCTAGCCGGAAAAACCGGGGTAGGCCTCACCGAGAACTTTGCTGGTGTCGAGGTCCTAGCGGCCTGGAGCCCGGTCGACATCCTCGGCCTGCAATGGGCCATCGTTTCTGAAATCAGCCAGTTCGAGGTATTCGAAACGGTCAGAGAAATCAACGCGAGTGCCGCCGCGAACATCACTCAACTCATGTTGTGGATCGTTGGAATCGCAATCGCATCCATAATCGGAATCGTGGCCATCAGTCTGCGATCCGCACACGCGATCGCCAAGCCGATTTCCGAAGCAGCCGCCGCCCTGGAACATGTGGGCCAAGGTGACTTGACGCAAAGGTTGAGCGCCAACACCGAAGACGAGGTTGGGCAGATGTCCCAATCACTCAACAAGGCCCTTATCGAACTGAGCGCTACCATGAGTTTGGTGGACGGCAGTGCTATGGAGCTGGACAGTGGTTCAGATCAAATTGCGGATTCGAGCTCCGCGATGGCAGCGAGTTCCACCCAATCGGCGTCAGCCCTCTTGGAGATTTCCACCATCATCAAGGAGATCTCCAGCATGGCCGCCGACAATTCGGTGAAATCGACCACCGCGAGCCAGCTATCCTCCCAGGCTTCCTGCAGCGCGGACAACGGTGTCCAGGAAGTCGCGGAAATGACCAAAGCCATGGACGCCATCGGCGAATCCTCGGCCGACATTTCGAAGATCATTACGGTCATCGATGGGATCGCCTTCCAAACCAACCTACTGGCCCTAAACGCTGCCGTGGAAGCGGCAAGGGCTGGAGA